>CAZCNZ010000155.1:0-5826 GCA_964500245.1 uncultured Thermoplasmatales archaeon
GGTCACCCCCAGCTCCCGGGCCGTGGTCGGGGCGCCGATCGCCAGGAGGACGTTCTTCAGCCGGCGCCAGTCTCCTCCGTGGAGGTACATCATCATGATCGCGCCGACGCCGCACTGCTCCCCGTGCAGGCTCGGCCGCTCGCTCACGCGGTCGAGCGCGTGGCTGAACAGGTGCTCGCTTCCGGAGCACGGGCGCGAGGAGCCGGCGACGCTCATCGCTATCCCCGCGACCAGGATGGGGCGGATCGCGATCCAGACCGACTCTTCGAGGTTCGGCTTGATCGCGGAGGCGTGGTCCATGATCTCCTGCGCGGCGTACTCGCTCAGCGCCACGGCGGTGCTCGAGTATTCCTCGTTACGCAGGCGCACCGCGAGCCGCCAATCCAAGGTTGCCGTGAGGTTCGAGATCACGTCGGCGCACCCCGAGGCGAGGAGTCGGAAGGGCGCCTGAACGATCAGTTGCGTGTCGGCCACCACTCCGATCGGGACCGCGCCTTCGGTGCTCACGATGCTGGAGGCCCCGTGCAATGAGGCCCGCGGAGACGAAATCCCGTCGTGCGCCGCCGACGTGGGCAGGCTCACAAACGGGACGTGGAGCCGGGCCGCCACGACCTTCGTGATGTCGATCTTGCTTCCGCCGCCAGCACCGACCAGAAACTCGGGGTGCCCGGCACGGACCTCCTCCGCGACGCGGTCGACCTCCGCCTCGTTCGCCTCGTGGGCGATCACGGTGGTCGCCTCGAATCCCCCTTCCTGAAGGATGGTCGTCGCGCGACGCCCGGCAAGTTCGGCGGTCTTGGGGCCCGTGATCACGATGCCACGGGACGAGAAACCAAACTGACGGCAGGTCGTCGCGAGTTCTTCGAGGACACCGTGACCGACCAGCACGATCCGGGGAAAGACCATCCCCTTCGCCTTGCCGAAGACGGATTCGTATCCCGGCATCACGGTTCGGGACGACGGCTCCTGCGATGCCATGGACTAGAGATGCGGACGACGGAACGTGCCTCTTTAGCCTAACTGAGGGGCCGACCGGCGGGCTCTCTCAACGGCCGGGGACGTCTCCCCAGAGGAGCTTGTGCTCTTGGAGCATCACCCGGATGTCGAGCCGATCCGCGAGTACCCAGTCCGCCAGGCGACCCGCATCGGTTCCCCACACGGGCTGGAATACGATGGCCGCCGGGCCGCGGTATTCCCGGACCACCTCCCGGGCGTACCGGTAATCGACGCGGTCACCGATGACGAACTTGAGCACATCACGCCGCCGAAGAAGGGGCAGGTTCGCCCAGTGGTTGCGTTCCTGCATCCCGGAGGAAGGGCACTTCACGTCGACGCTCAGGATGAGCCTCGGGATTCGGAGATACGGAGTGACGTCGAGCGACCCTCCGGTCTCCACGACCGTGGTGACGCCCCGGTCGGCGAGCTGCCGCGCGAGCGTCACGGAGTCGCGTTGCAGGAGAGGTTCCCCCCCGGTGAGGCAGACATACCGGGTCCGGTTCCGCGCGACCTCGGCGACGAGCGACCGGATCGAGCGCTCCCGACCTGGTCCGAAGGAGTACTTCGTGTCGCACCAGGTGCATCGAAGGTTGCACCGCGCGGTGCGGATGAACGTCGTGCGCTCTCCGGTGAGGGGTCCCTCCCCCTGGAGCGAGTGGAACACCTCGATGACCCGCATCGCGACCGGTAGCACGGTCGCTGGGCTAAATCGGCTCCGGGGGGCCCGACGTGTCCGCTTCTCGGGAATCCCTCAAATACGGTGACCGTGTCGATGGCGGGCGATGGACGCGGACCGGGTCCGGTACTGGCAGGAGGCGTGGGGCCGGGCCGGCATTGCCACGGGGCAACGCGTCCCGTCTCGCGGCAAGTTCTACGCACTGAACGCCTACCCCGGGCCGAGCGGATTCCTGCACGTCGGCACGGTCCGTGGGTTGCTGTACACGGACGCCCTCCACCGCTACCATCGGATGCTGGGAGAGTCCGTCCTCTTCCCGTTCGGCATCCACGCCTCCGGCCTACCAGCCGTGACGTTCGCGCAGCGCGTCCAGGACCGGGACCCGAGCGTCCTCCAGCTGCTCGACGACGCTGGGGTCGCTCCCGAGGATCGGGAACGGCTCGAGGACCCGGAGTACGCCGCCCGGTTCCTCGGAGAGTCGTACCGGTCCGTCCTCCGTTCGATGGGGGTCCTCTACGACCCCACGACGTATGTCACGACCATTGACGAGGACTACCGGGCGTTCATCCGCTGGCAGTTCCGTGCCCTCGAGCGGTCGAAAGCCCTCGTCCGGGGGACGTACACGAGCTCCGTCTGTCCCGTGTGCGGGCCGGTTGCCGTGGACCCGTCCGAAACCGACCTCTCGAGCGGAGGCGACGCCGAGCTCCTGAGGTTCTCCACCGTGCCCTTCCGCCTCGACGACGGTCGGGTACTCCTCGCGGCCACGCTCCGCCCGGAGACGGTCTACGGTGTGACGAACCTCTGGCTCGCACCGGGGGAAAAACTGGTGGTCTGGCACGAAGGGGACCATGCCTTCCTCGTCGCGCGACCCGGGGCGGAGAGACTGGTCGAGCAGCACGGGGGCCGCCTTGGACACGAGATTCCCGCGGCGGACCTCGTCGGCCGCCTCGTTTCCGTCCCGCTCCGGGGGACGAAGGTCCCCGTCCTCGAGAGTCCGCTCGTTGACCCGGGCGTCGGTACCGGCGTCGTGATGAGCGTACCGGCGCACGCTCCCGCGGACACGGCGGCGCTGCGCGCCCTTCCGGAGGAGGTCCGCGGCCGGCTCGAGTCTCCGCCGGTCCTTCTCGAGATCCCCTCGCAGGGGTCGCTGACCGCTTCGGAAAGCGCGCTCCTTTCCGGACACGGCACTCCGGCCGAGCGGGCCCTCGCGGCCACCGGCGCGACGGGGCTCTCCGACACGACCGCCCTCGAGGAAGCGACCGAACGGCTGTACCGACTCGAGTTCGCGCGCGGGATGATGACGGTCCCGGCGCTTTCCGGCGTACCCGTCCGTGAGGCCCGGACCCGGGTCGTGGAGCGGCTTGCCGAAGAGGGCCCGACGTTCGAGCTCCAGGAGTACTCGAAGCCGGTACTCTGTCGCAACGGCCACCTCGTGATCATCCGGAAGGTGCCGGACCAGTGGTTCCTCGCCTACGGCGACCCCGAGTGGAAGGAGCACACGAAGGAGGCCGTGGCGCGCCTGGTCACTTGGCCTCTCGACTACGGCCGGGAACTCCCCGGGATCATCGACTGGTTCCAGGACCGTCCGTGCACGCGAAAGGGTCGGTGGCTCGGCACCCCGTTTCCGCTTGACCCCGAGTGGATCATCGAGCCGATCGCCGACTCGACGTTCTACATGGCCTACTTCATCGTACGCCGGTTCGTTTCGACCGGCCGTCTCCTCCCGACCCAGCTGACCGAGGCGTTCTTCGACTACGTCTTCTTGGGCGAGGGCTCCGGCGAGCCCGCGGTCGACCGAAAGCTGCTCGACGAGGTACGGGCCGAGTTCCTCTACTGGTATCCTCTCGACATCAACCTCGGCGGTAAGGAGCATAAGCGGGTCCATTTCCCGGTGTTCCTCTACACGCACGCCCGGCTGCTCCCTCCTGAGCTCCGGCCGAAGGGGATCTACGTGAACGGCTGGATCACCGGCCCGACCGGGGCGAAGGTGTCGAAGAAGGAGGTGTCGAGCAAGGGAGGTCGCATCCCCCCGATCGGAGTCGCGCTTGAGACGTGGGGGCCCGATGCGCTCCGACTGTTCTACGCGATCGCCGCCTCCCCGTCCCAGGACATCACCTGGGACCCCTCGCTGGTCGATTCGGCGGTGGGGCGGCTCGCCGAGGTCGAGCGACTGGCCCGAGAGGCCGCGCAGGGCGACACGCCCGGTCCGCCGGAGCTCGACGCATGGCTCTCCTCCGCGATGCACCGGGCGGTCGCCTCGGTCCGAGCCGCGTACCGAGCCACGGACCTCCGGGCTGCCGCGGAGGCGACGTACGTCGGGATCCCCACCCTCCTGAGAAGGTACTATGCTCGCGGCGGCGTCCCGGGGGAAGCCACCGCGCGACTCGCCAAAGCGTGGGTCCGCCTGCTCTGCCCGCTGACCCCGCATCTCGCCGAGGAGCTTGGGGAGGGAAGGTTCCCCGGGCTGGTCTCGGTGGAGGGTTTCCCTGACCCCAGCGAGTTCCCTCGGTCTGAGGTCGCGGATGCTCACGAAGCGTTCCTCGACCGTGTCGAAGAGGACCTCCGGGCGGTGCTTCGACCCGCCGAGGAGCGCGGCGAGCGGCCCGTGGCCGAGGCGGTGTTCTTTGTGGCAGAGCCCTGGAAGGAGACGGTCGAGCGCTGGCTCCGCGAGTCAATCGACCGCGGGGAGGAGCCGAACCTTCGCGAGATCATGACGCGAGCCGCCTCCGACCCCGTGGTCGCGGCGCACCGCGCGGAGGTGGCGAAGTACGTGCCTCGGGTGGCACCCCTCGTGCGGGGTGAACCGCCCTCGACGGGTCCGCGGGTGGACGAAGAGGCCGCGCTACGGGGGGCCGAGGCCTATTTCGGCCGGCGCCTGGGCTTCCCCTCGATCCAGGTGGTCCGCGAGAGCGAGGCCGGAGACCTGGACCCACTCGGGCGGCGAGAGCGCGCGCGTCCCGGGCGACCGGCGTTCTACCTCCGGCGGCAGGCCTGACCTTCTCTCCCGTCCGCCGAGGCGTGCTAGTACCGGCGCGCGGGCGGCGGGTCGGTCGAGAGGCGTGCAAACAGGAGGGTCGACAACCAGCGACCGTCCTTGCGAACCTCGTCCCGGAGCCGGCCCTCGTAACGGAAGCCACATCGAAGGGCGAGCCGCCGCGACGGAACGTTGAACGCGTAGACCCGCGCCTCGACCCGGTGGAGACCGAGTCGTGCGAAGGCCGTTCGGGTCAGAAGATCCGTCGCCTCGCTCGCGTACCCGTTCCCTCGATACTCTCGGCCGAGCCAGTATCCGACCTCGGCTCGGGCGCTCTCTTCCGCGAACTGGTGCAGGCCCACGCCCCCCACGAGCGCTCCGTCGGACCGCCGGAGGATGCTCAGATTGAGCAAGCGGCCGGCCGCGCGCTCCCGACTGGTTTTCCGCACCCATTCGCGGGCATGGCGCTCGGTGTAGGGGTAGGGGATGTGCAAGGTCCCCCGGGCCACCGACGGGTCGTTCATGAGCCGCACGATGGCCCCGACGTTCTCGAGGCGGGGCCGGTCCAGGTCTATCCGACGACCATGGATGGGGAGGGGCAGACGCGCGACCCGGGCGGAAAGCGAGGTCGCGCGGGGCGCCATGGGGTCACTTCCGCCGACCGGTCCCCGAACGAGTCGTCGGGAAGTTGAGGAACATCTTCGATGCCGTCGGATGCGAGGAGATCTTGCGGTACTTCGCCGAGCGCTTCTCCGAGTAACTGCGACGCACTTTGCCCGAGATCTCGAAGTAGATCAGCTGGCCCACGGGCATGCCGGCGTAGACCCGGACGGGGAGCTTGACGCTCATCTCGAGGGTCCAATAGTTGCAGAACCCCTCGTCTCCCTTGCCCGCGGTCGAGTGGATGTCGATGCCGAGCCGACCGACGCTCGACTTTCCCTCGAGGAACGGGACGAACCTATGGGTCTCGGTGTACTCTTCGGTGACGCCGAGGTAGAGCTGGCCCGGAATGAGGACGTACCCGTCGCGCGGGATTCGAAACTCCCGAACGCGGTTGTCCTCGCGCGCATCGAGCGCCGCGTCCTCATAGACTGCAAGATAAGGGCCCAGGTGGACGTCGTACGAATTGGTTCCGAGGCACTCCGGACGGATCGGTCGGATCACGATGCGGCGGTCCTTT
>CAZCNZ010000156.1:0-14197 GCA_964500245.1 uncultured Thermoplasmatales archaeon
CGCTCCACCTTAACGGGACCGCATCCGCCGGGGGGCGGAGGATAAACGCATTCGCTCCTCTTGCGCACCATGGCCATTCCGAGCAGCAGTTCGATTTCTTCCCGCATCCGACTGAACCAGGGTCCCGAGATCCCGTGGCTCGGTCTCGGAGTCTTCCAAACGGAACCGGGAGCCGTCACTCGGAGCGCTGTCACCTATGCGCTCGAAGCCGGCTACCGGTCCATCGACACGGCCGCCATGTACGGCAATGAGGCGGACGTCGGGGAAGCGGTCCGAGCGAGCGGCCTTCCCCGGAACGAGGTGTTCGTGACGACGAAGCTCTGGCACACCGACCACGGCTACGAGTCGGCGCTCAAGGCCGGGCGGACGAGCCAGCAACGACTCGGCCTCGGCGCGATCGACCTCTACCTCATTCACTGGCCCCGCGCGAATTCCCCTAAGGACCGGCTCGATTCCTGGAGGGCCCTCGAGAAACTCCAGCAGGACGGCGTCTGCCGGGCGATCGGGGTCTCCAACTACACCGTCCGCCACCTCGAGGAACTCCGTGTCCACTCGCGCGTGGTGCCCGCGGTCGACCAGGTGGAGTGCCACCCGTTCGTCTTCGACCCCGAGCTCCTCCACTACTGCGAGGCGCACGGCATCCGCCTCGAGGCGTGGTCGCCGCTCACGCGGGGCCGGCGGATGGACGACCCGACGATCGTCACAATCGCCGCCGCCCACCACCGTACGCCCGCGCAGGTGCTGATCCGATGGGGACTCGAGCACGGAATCCTCGAGATCCCGAAGTCCGTCCACCGCGAACGGATCCGCGAGAACGCCCAGGTCTTCGATTTCTCGCTGACCGCGGCCGAGATGGCCGCGCTCGACGCCCTGCGGGGCGGCCCCCGGGTCGGGATGTGGAACCCCGCGGACATTCCGTGACCGAGGGGCGCGTCGCAAGCTAACACGGCCGCCGGCGAACGGGGCCGGCCGTCCTCCACGGAACGACTTAATATAGCCCGCTTCGGTGGGAAAACGGGTAGTGTCCATGGTCAGTGTGGAGGTTGCCCACGAGAAGTGCACCGGCTGCAGCCACTGCCGGGATGTTTGTCCCGTGACCGTGTTCGAGATGCAGCCGCGCGAGAATTGGCCGAACGTCGTCGACGACCCCGCGGTCGCCGCGAAGTTCCAGTTCCGCGCGGAGAAGTCCGCCGTCATCCATGGCCCCGACTGCATCATGTGCGAGGCCTGCCTCTTCGAGTGCGAAGGGGAGTGCATCACGATCGTCGACGACGAAGGCACGACCCACAAATCGACGTACAAGTAGGTACGGCTCGTCGCGTATCCACCGACCCCTGCTCAGGGTCCGGTCGTTCGGGGCCTCAGATCGAGTGTTGGACCGGTCGGTAGAACGCCGAGCGAACATCCACGGGTCCGCCACCCGCCGGGAATCGAACCTTCACCGCCGGTGAGCGACCGAACATCGTGAACTCGAGCGAGTACCAGACCGCGACCCACGTCCCGCCGGGCTCCTCGAACGCCTCGCCGAAGTGGTACGTCGATTGGAGGATTCCGCTCGCGCGTCGAGCGAGCGGGTAGGACCACTCGAGCGCCTCCGAGGCGGAGGTGGGCGTTCCGTCGTGCGGCGTCGGTTCCACCGGCCCCTCGACGCTCACCGGGCCCTCGGTGATCCCCCGGCCCAGCACGTACCGGGCCCAGGTCGTGCGTAAGCGCCCGTCCTTGAGGTTCTCCGAGAGCAGCAGCCAGGAGAACGGATTCCCGGTCGGAACGGGCTCCGCCCGCTCCCCGAGCACGTTCCGGTGCCGTCCGATCGCCCATCGGCCGGCGAGCCGGATCGCGAAGTAGGCGACGAAGAACGCCGCGAGCACCCAGAGCGTCGAGACGTAGACGTTGAAGGCGACGTGGTTGCGCTCGACGCCCAGGAGGACGTAGAAGCCGATCACCGAGACGACCAGCGTGACGAGGCTGATCGCTCGGTCGGCGTCCAGATGGAGACGCTTGTCGGAGAACGGCGCGAGGGGAGGCACGGAGAACTGGGTGAAGCCGTCCTGGAGGATGTGCGCGATTCCGCCGAGTTCCATCACCGCGAAGTAAAGGACCGGCGACCCGGCAAGGATCAACGGTGCGAGGAAGGCCCCCGCGACCGCCACCACCGTCACGCCGGTGAGTGAGTGGGTGATGCCGTGGTGGCGCAGGATGGGGAACCGCCGCGCGAGGGGGAAGAAGAGCGCGTCGGCGTCCGGCAGGCCGCCCGCGAGCGCCCCCGCGGCCAGGTACTGCGGCTGAGGCCCGAGGAGGCCGTAGGTGAGAAGGTACGCGACGAGTACGTGCGAGAAGAGGTCCACGGCCGCCCCCGGGGGTGTGTCGACCCTACAGGAGCCCCTGCTCCATCACTTCCACCGACTCGACGTGCGGCACCTTCGCGAACGCCCGCTCGGTCATCTCGAGGAGGCCCCCCGAGTCGGGCATCACGATGGCGACGAGCAGCGACTTCAGACCGAAGGCGATGTCCTTCACCTGCATGCCGCGGATCGTGACGCCCGTCGGGAGGGCGTCCCGGACGCCCTTCGCGACCGCGTTCATGTCGGTCTCCACGCCCTGCGGCATCACTCGGAGCAGCACCGCGACCTGGCCCATCGACGTGACCCCTCCTTCGCCGACCTACGGCCCTTCGAAGCCGCACTTCGAGCACCGGTAGAGGACGCTCTGGTCGCGGCAGCGCGCGCACCGGCCGATCGTCGTCTCGCCGCAGTTCGGGCAGGGGAACTGGGTCGCGCCCTTCGCCGGCACCGTGCGTCCGCACGAGGAGCAGTGCAGGTCGACCCGTGCCGCCATGTTTCCTACCGAACCCAACCCGCGAGCCCCCGGCCGTCAGCGACGCGCCGTGCCTCGCCGGCGCGCGGCCACCCGGGTAAGGAATATAAAGATGGCCCCGAAGAACGCCACGATTCCGGCGATGTACCAGAGCGTGTAGCTCGTTGCCGGCCCCGTGACGTAGAAGGTCGCGGTGTAGACCGTCTGCCCGTTCGCGAACGTGACGAGCCCGTGCTCCTGAACGAGCGAGAGGGCGAAGGTGTGCGTTCCGGTCGAGAGCCCCAGGGTCGGGTAACGGAAGCTGACCCGTTCCGATGCCCCCGGCGCCAGGCTCGAGACGTTGACCGAGCCGATGACCGCGCCATCGAGCGTGACCCACACGGTGAACCCGCTCACCGTGACGTTCGATGGATTGACGATCGTCGCGGAGACAACGAACGGAGCCACAACATTCACGGTGTAGGAGAAGTTGGTCGACTCGTTCTTCCCGCCGAAGGTCGATGAGACCTCGACGTCGATCACGAGGGTCTCGGTGGCGTTACCGGAGTACAGTTTCGCGGCGACCGACTTGTTCCCGACGATGTTCGAGCTGCTCGGCTGAATGCTGACGCTCGTGAGGTTCGGGCCGGTGGGTGTCGCATAGTAGGTGATGTTCCCGACGAGGGTCCCATTCGCGTTGACGGCCGGGCCGCCGGACCCGCTGATGAAGAACGTGTTCGTCGAGTTCGTCGCGACCACCGTCGGGCCCGTGATCGAACCCGCCACCGGCGCCGTCCCGCCGGCACGGGCGGGAGCGGCGAACGCGCTCACTCCGACGACGAGCGCCGGGAGGAGCAGGAGCAGGACGAGGGCGACCGAGGAGACGGAGCGTCGACTCATCGCCGGGTCCACCTCCGGGTCCGCCACCAGCGATACGTCAGCACCCCGACCACGAGCGCGATGGTCGGCACGAACGACAGGAACGGCACGAGCCAGTCGGGCGGGAGGTTCGGCGCCGACCCGACCGACGGGCCGGTCACCGTGAGCGGCGGGCTCCCCAGCGTTTTCCCGGCATGGACGGTGACCACCGGCACCGAAAGCGTGAGGGTCTTCGAGACGCCGCCCGACGTGTTGAGGACGGAAACTGTCACGGTCACCGACTGCGGCGGGACGAAGATCGATGACGTCGCGGTGAGGTTGACGTACATCGTGATGTTTGCCCCATAGGCAAGAGCCTGCTCGAGCGGGCCAGAGACCGAGCGGCTCAACGTGTTGCCGCGGAGGGTGCTCGACCAGCCGAGGCCGGAGAGGCGGGCCGAGTCGGCGACGGAGACGACGACCGTTTCGCCCTGGTTTCCCGTGTTCGCGACGTAGAACGGCAGGAGGGCAGAGGAGGCCGTCACGTTCCCGGGCGTCGACGCGCCAATGGCAACGCCATAGTACCCGACGACAGTAATCGTCGGGCTCGGCGTGACCTCACCCAGAACGGTCCCGTTCGCCGCCGTGAACTCGATCATCACGCCGGGGTGGGCGACCGCGGTTCCCGCCGGTACGACCAATCGCACCTCGCCGGAAACAGCGGAGCCGGTGGGACCCGGCTCAAGCGTCACGTTGCTGAAGCTAAAGTTGAAGGTCCAGTACGACGGGGTCCCGACCGGTTGCACCGTGACCGGAACGTTCCCCGTGTCGCGGACGGTGAAGGCGAACGTCACGCTGCTCCCTCCGGTCACCGTGGCGGATGTCGGCCCGACGATGGCGCCGGTGACCGCCGCGTTGGTCGCGTAGGCCAGCGGGAGGACCGTGCCCACGTTGCCTCCCACGATCGATACGCTTGCAGACGACGAGGCGTTCGACGTGACGCCACCGAGCGTCCCTTGGGCAGTGGCCCGGAGGGAGTACGTTCCGAGCGGCAGAAGGATCGGAAGCGGCGAGTTCAACGCCTGGTTCGAGTAGACGACCTGCGCGCCGAGGGCGTTCGTCACCGTGAGCGTCACCGGACCGACGGGACTGCCCGTGCTCGGCGGAGTGACCGTGACCGTGTCGGTCCACGTCGGCGACAGCGCGACGACGATCGGCACGAGGGTGGTCGACGGGAGCACGAGGACGCCCGCCACCGCCGCGAGCGTCTCGGCGGAACCGGACCCGGTAGCGTACAGCGAGTACGCGCCGGGAAGCAGCGGAACGGAGAACATCCCGCTCGGGACCGAGAGCATCGTCGTGTCCAAGGAGGGGTACGGACCGACCAGGCGGATCGTTCCGGGAGCGGGGCCGGTGACCCCATTCGCCGCCAGCGTGCCGTTCAGCCAGACCGACTGCGCCACCCCGACCATGCGGACCTGACAGGACGAGGCGGAGGTGGTCGTCGCGCAGGTGGCTCCCGCCGCGGCGCTCCAGGATTTCACGAAGCTCCCGTTCGATCCGCTCGTGGTGGTCGTGCCGTTCGCGAACACCGCGTAGACGGTGCTCGGGTCGAGCGCGATGGAGAAGCTACCGTTCACCGAGTTCGTGACCACCGCGGCGCCCTGCGGGCCCACGAGTGTCACCGAGGTGTTCAGGAGCACCGTGGCGCCGGAGCTGTCCACGAGCGTTCCCGAAAGGGTGGGGCCGGCAGCGGTGAGGACGATCGTCGGCGTCACCGCACCGCTCGCGGCCACGCTGACGCGGACCAGGCTCGCGTACGTGGTCGAGCGGAGCGCTGCCGTCACGTAGGCCGAGTACGTGCCCGGCGCGACCCGGAAGCCGCTCTGGAATGCGCTCCCGTTCAGTTCGACCGACATCGTCGGCGATGTGAGCGAGACGGTGACGCTCGAGGGGGAGACCCCGGACGGGAGCGACAGCGTACCGGTCGCGTTGACCTGGGCCAAGAGGAGGATCGTGATCTGGGAACTCGTTCCCCCGAGCGGGACGGTCGTCGAGAAGGTGCCGGGCGGCAGGTAGACCACCGCGCCCGCACCGACGACCGCCCGTGCGCTCACCGAGTACACGCCGGGCGGGAGCGACAGGGCAAACGTGGGGCCCCCGGAGAGCGACTGGGTGACCGCGGTCGCGCTCTCGGCGGTCAGGTTGACGGTGACGGAGGTGCCGCTCGGCAACCCCTCAACCGTGATGGTGGTCGGAACGGGGTCGAGCGAGGTGGTGATCCGGGAGAGCGCTGCGAGCCCGGCCGGGGAGAAGTTGCACTGGCTCGTCGAAGAGAAGCCGAACGTGGTCGTCGAGAGGCAGTACGAACTAGCGGTCATTGGGAGCGTTCCCGGAACGTAGAGCACCACGCCCCCGGTATCGTTCGCGACCGCGGGGATCGCCGGTCCGTTGGGTCCGGCCCGCACGGCCACGGACGAACCCGCTGCCGGGTAGAGACTCCCGCCGCCAGTCGGGACGCCGACGGTGAATGCCACGCGCTCCGCGAGGACCGGGGTCAAGGAAAACGACGTGGAACCGGACAGGGCGACGCTTCCGAGGGCGGCCCAGACTCCCGAACCGCTCGTGATCGGCCCTTGGAGCGCCAGCAGGCTGTACGTTCCGTTCGGGAGCAGGAGCGAGTAGACTCCCCCCGTCGCCCACGTGGCCACCTCGCCGGTGGAGGCATAGGCGATGACCGCGGTGCGGTTGCCGGACCCTCCCGCCACGGTCGTGACGGTTCCTGAGAGTCGGACCGCTGGAGCGAGGGTGAGCGCCACGGGCGAGGCGGTCTCGCCCGCGGTGATCGTGGTCGAACCCACCGCCGCGACCATCTGACCCTTGACCGTGCCCACGGCGTAGACGGAGTAGTTCCCGGAGGGGAGGTACGCGGTGACCGTGCCGGTCCCCGAGCTCACGATCACGGTGGCCCCTTGGGAGTCGTTGAGGAGGCTCGCGACCGGTCGCGCTGAAAAGTTGTCGAACGTCGTGATCGGGGAGAAGCGGACCGGGATGCCCGCCGCAGGAACTCCGTTGGCGGTCAGCGCGAAGCTCGCGCGGCCGGACGGAACGACGGTGAGGTTCACCGTGAGGTTCGTCGTCCCGGACACGATCTGGACCGGAAGGCCGCTCGAACGGAGGTCGCTCGCCGGGACCGTGGCGTTGACCGTGTAGTTTCCCGGGCCGACGCTGCCGAGGTGGAAGATGCCGGTCGCGCTCGTCGTGGACGACGAGAGGGTGCCGCTCGCGCCGCCGAGGGTCACGACGGCGCCGCTCACGGCGGCGCCATCGGATTCCCGCACGATCCCGTAGACCGAGCCCGCCTTCAGCCCGGCCGTCGCGTTCACGGCCTCACCGGCGTCCACGGTGATCGGGGACTGGGTGTAGTTGTGTCCGCCCAGCAGCACCGCGTAGGTGTACTGGCCCGGGGCGACGTTCGGGATCTGGAACGAGCCGCTGGCGTCCGTGACCACCGAGTACCGAGTGAGATTCGAGCCCCAGAAGACCACCTGGGCGCCGGGGATCAGCGTGTCCGTGGAGGGAGTGTAGGCGGTCGTGTTGTCGTTCTGCCAGTAGACGAACCCTCGCAGCGAGCCGGGCTGCACGGTGTAGGTCTCCACGAGGCTGGGCGCGTTGAAGCTGAGCCCGACCGCGTCCGGGACGACCAGCTTCACCGACTTCATCAGGGAGATTCCCTGCTGCGACAGGCCCTCAAGCGGTCCCATCGAGATGTTGAGGGTATCATTGCCCGGCGGGAGCACGACCGAGAAGGAACCGTCCGGCGCCGTGAGCACGCTCTGGTGGGGGATCGACCAGCCGTCCAGCACGGTCACACGGGCTCCTCCGACCGGGGCCCCGTTCGGGAGCTCGACCGTTCCGAGCAGGGTCTGTCCCGGATAGTACTCGAGCATCGTCTCCCCCCCGGTGAAATAGCTGAATGCCCGCGTGTCCGCCGACCCGTTCTGCCGAGCCGCGTCCGAGACCACGCCCGGTTCGTTCCCCGCCACGCATGTCCCCTCGTAGTTCGGCTGGGAGCAGAGGTACGCGGTCTTGTAGACGATCTCGAAGTGCTGGAGCATCCAGCCCGGCTCGATGGTCGAGTTCATCGAGAGGCCCGGGATCCCCGGGCTCTGCCCGATATCGGTCCCGTTGTAGCCGATGTAGATGCGGTAGATCATCGAGTCGTAGAACGGGGCGAAGTAGTTGATCACCGGGGCGCCGATCTGGGTGACCCCGGCCGGGAGCTTCCCGTACGGGTAGTAGCTCCCATCGGAGCCGAGAACGCTCAGGTTGTAGAACGAGGTCGGCTGCCCGTCCGGACCGATGACTCGGCCGGTGAGGTCCGCGGGCGCGTAGAAGATGCCCGTATCGGAACCGCTGAAGGGGAAGAGACGCGAATCCGTCATCGCGTAACGGATTGACCAGCCCGTGTACGCCTGCACGTCGTCGTAGACCTTCGCGACGCCGTTGAGCGTCAGGGACGACGCGAGGAAGTAGTTCATGGCGAGGTACATCGCGTTGTCCTTCGTGATCGTGCTCGGGTCGACCGGGAGGTACGTCTGGGGATTGTTCACCACGAGGTTGTAGTCGGAGCTCGTGTTGACGAGGTAGTTGTGGAGCTTCGTCAGGTTGAGCCCGTCTTGGGCGAGGATCCGGTTGAGCGACGCGGGGAGGTACGCCTGTCCGCTCGAGCGCTGCTCGGCGGATAGGAGCGTGGTCGTGAGGTCGGCGATCGCGAGCGACTCGTTCTGGGAGAGGAGGAACTGCCCCGCCGGGTCGATGCCGTGCTGGAAATTGTCCGCGACGCTCGGATGGTCCCCCTGGTCGATCGCCTGGAACCCGTAGTCCCACCAACTCACGAACGCGGGCCGATCCTGCGGCGGTAAGTTGGCATCTTGCTGGGCGAGCCAGGTGTAGCCGGCGCTATCGTACTGGTCCGGAGTGTCGAGCGCCCCACCGACGGCCCCGAGGTAGTACGAAGAGGGGTTCGAGGTGTTGAGCTGAAGCCAGCTGGGAATCGTCGCCCCGACCTGAGCCGAATACTGGGCCTTCGTGTTGCCCGGGATGCCCGCATCGATCGCCACCCATACGTTGGGGAGCACGACCGCGATGACGAGGGCCATCACGAGGACGTGACGGGGCTTGAACGCCTTCCGGAACGCCGAGAACTGGCTCCGCCGGTCGGAAAGCGAGGCCGCGGTGCGTCGGAGCTGGCCGTAGCCGGCGATGTCGAGCGCACGTCGGATCGCCTCGGCCGGAAGCAACGCGAAGATCGGGGTCGCGACGAGGAAGAACTTCGCGGCGGAGACGGGAAGGTAGAGGGAGAGGAGCGCGAAGACGAGAAAGACGATGTGGTGGCGCTTGAACCGGCCCCGGACCAGGAGGTAGACGAAGAGCGCGAGGCCAACGAACGCCAGGAAGAACGTGACGATGCCGTAGGCGAGCACCAGTTGGTCGATCGTCGGTGCCTGGGCCTCGGCGACGGTCTGGTAGATGAGGTTCTTGACGAAGTATCCCTGGCCCGTCACGAGGGTGGTGTAGCCGGTCGGGTCCACGAGGAAGAGCACCCCCACCCCGGCGGCGACCACACCGGCGAGCAACGGGACCGAGAACACCCAAGGGACGTCCCGCATCAGAAGGAACGGCAGCAGGAGCGCGAGCGCTCCGAAGAACAGGAGCAACGGCAGGTCGAACCACGTCGTGAACTGGCGCTGGACGAGGTAGTACGGCATCGCCATGGGGAAGCCGACGAGGCCGACGATGGCGGTCGTGACGTAGAAGCCGAAGGAATCGACGCGTCGGATTCGCTCGATCACCATCCCTACGACGAGCGAGACCACGAGGACGACCACGGCGTAGGTGTACCCCTGCCAAGCGAGGGCCAGGGCGCCGAGCGAGACCCCCGTAAAGACGGACCATTTCACCGAGGACCGTTCCGTCCTAAGGAACGCCTTGAGCGCGGGCCAGTACTGCCGTGGGTGGCGGTAGTCCTCCACCCAGCGCCGGCTCCCGACGGACTTCACCGTCCGGATGTAGGAGTAGACCGTGACCAGGATGATGAACGTGTAGAACGAGAGGTAGTTCGCGTAGCCGAAGATCGAGGAATCGATGCTCCCGCTCAGGAACGGGTAGATCATCGCCGCGATCAGTCCCATCCGGCGGTCGGCGACCTCGCGGCCGATGAGGTAGATCGGGAAGACGCCGAGCGCGGCCCAGAGCGGCGCTTGGAGGTCCAGGAACCACGCTCCCGCCACCATGCTGTTCCCCCCGAAGAACGGGGCGAACACGAGCCCGAGGATGGCGTTCATCCAGTCGAACAGCGGTTCCCGAGGGTTGATCGCCCCGATGGGGAAGTTGAGGAGCGGGTCGAAGATCAGATTGCGATGGTTCTGGACGATGTACTGCATCACCCGCGAGTGGTAGTACGAGTCCGACCCGCCTCCGTAGGTGTAGAGCGCGCCCCACTGCGCGACAACGGGGTAGGCCCAGATCGACCGAATCGCGAAGGCGACCCCAAAAGCGGAGACGAGGATCGCGACCGTCCAGCCGTGACGGTGCCACCACCCCGTGCTGGTCGATTCCATGCGACTCCGGCGCCCCGAGCCGGCGGCGCGCGAGACCTAGGGGCTGTATAAATAGCCTACTCTCGGAGAATCGTCAGTGGCACCGCGAGCGCGTCCGGGCGAGGCCGGAACCCCTTCCGGAGGTCCGCGAAGCGCCGCGGGGAAAGACCCGGAGTCGCCGATCGTCGTTCAACCGATCGTGCGGAAGCGGTAGAACATGCGGCCGTCGCCAATGTCGTACGCCTCGGTGCGCACGGGCTCACCGATCCGGAGCTCGGTCCACGGTCGACCCTCAATCCGTCCGAAGAGACGGAGCGGCGCACCGTCCAGGTCGACGAGGCCGACCGCGAAGGGGACATCGTCCTCCATTCCGAGCGGCGCCCCGGCCAGCACGGCGCTGAAAGCGTACACGTGACCGTGGTCCGGCAGGTCGACCCAGTCGAGCTCCTCGGACCGACAGGAGGGACACGCGGTGCGCGGAGGCCAGTGGAGAGTGCCGTCCCGGCGGCACCGGGTCGTGGAGAGGTACCCCTCCCGAAGGCGTTCGTAGAAGCGGTGGAGGCGCGTCTGGTCGGGCGTCTCGAGCGGAAAGAAGTCGAGCAGGAACGGGCGCTTCTCCCTCGGTTTCGATGCCGGCGCCGGGCCCGAGGGTTCTGCCGGTCGCGTCTCGGGGACGGTCGACGCCGTGGGCTCGGCCATGACCGCCGGGGCGGTGGACCGCCTTCGGGGTCGCTCCGCGCTCATGCCGCACCCCCCCGCTGGTAGACCATCACGGAGTGGACGTTTGCGCTCCCCGAGAGATTGTGGACGAGGGCCCACTCCGGGTCGGGAACCTGCCGGGCGGGGGGAACGGCGGCCGCGAACTGCTCGTAGACCTCGACCGCTTGGGCGACACCGGTCGCCCCCAGCGGGTGCCCGCAGCCGAGCAGACCTCCTCGGGGATTGATGACCACGTCCCCGCCGAGGTCGCCCCGGCCGTCGGCCGCGAACTTCCCTCCTTCGCCGCGGGGGCAGAGACCGAGGGCCTCGTACTCGACGATCTCGGAGATCGAGAAACAGTCGTGCACTTCGGCGAGGTCGAGGTCGCCCACCGTGATCCCGGCGCGGCCGAGCGCTTCCCGGGACGCCAAGGTGAGCCCGTTCCATTCGGTGAGGGATCCGGCGTTCGCGAGGTTGTGGAAGTCGGAGTACTGTCCACTCCCGCGCACCCAGGCCGGGGTATCGGTGTATTCTCGGACGTGGTCCTCCGAGGTGAGGACGACTGCGGCGGCGCCATCGGTCATGGAGGAGCAATCCCCAAGCCGAAGGGGCGGGGCGATGAGAGGGAGCCGGAGGAGCTTGTCCCGGGAGAACGTCTTCTCGTAGAACTGGGCGGAGGGGTTCGTGTTCGCGAACCGGTGGTTCTTTTCGGAGACCGCCGCGAGCTGTTCGGCGGTGGTGCCGAATTCGAGCATGTGCCGCTGGGCGACCATTGCGAAGAACGGCGGGGCAGTCGCACCCGCAGGACCGTCCCACGGACGGTCCATCGCGCACCCCATGGCGGTATTCGCCTCGGCCATCGACGGGAGGATCATCTTCTCCACGCCGACCACGACCGCGACCTCGGAAAGTCCGCTCGCGATCGCCGCGAACGCCGAACGGATCGCGGACTGGCCCGAGGCGCAGGCGAGCTCGTTGCGCTGGAGGATCCGGTGGGGCTTGAGGCCGAGTTGCTCGGCGGCGAGCGGAGCGACGTGCGACTGAAAGGCGAATCGCTCCGGCTCGGCCGCCCCGACAAAGAGGGAGTCCACCTCGTCCGCCCTCAGCTCCGGAACAGCGCGCGTGAGCGCGACCCCGGCCTCCTGCACGAGCTCGGGCCAAGTCGCAGCTCGCACGCCGAACTTGATCGTTGCACCGCCCACAATCGCCACGGACCTTCCGCTCATCGTTCCTCCCGTCGGATCGCCTCGATCACACGGTCGCCGGCTTCCCGGGTCGTCACCGTCCCGCCCTGGTCAAACGTTCGCGCGGTCCCGCTCGCGAGGGTACGGGCGAGGGACCGCTCGAGCCGATCGGCCTGCTCGACCAACCGAGGGTCGGACTTGTGGGCGCCCAGCCACCGGAGCATCTGCTCGACCGCGAAGAACGTCGCGAACGGGTTCACCTGGTTCTTCCCGGCGTACTTGGGCGCACTTCCGTGGACGGGCTCGAACATCCCGTGGTCGGTCCCGATGTTGCCTCCGCTCGCGAACCCCATCCCTCCTTGCAGCACCGCCGCAAGGTCGGTAAGGATGTCGCCCATCATGTTCGTCGCGACGACGACATTGTAGCGCTCCGGGTTCCTCACGAGCCACTGCGCGAACGCGTCGACGTAGGCATAATCCCGCTCGATCTCGGGGTAATCGGCCGCCACGCGGTCGAACGTCTCCCGGAAGAACCGGCATCCCTCCATGACGTTCGATTTGTCGACGCACGTGACCCGGCGCGCTCCGTCCTCGGGAGCGCCTCGGCTCCGGGCCCGAGCGGTCTCGAAGGCGTATCGGATGACCCGCTCCGACCCCTTGCGCGTGATGATCCGCGTGTCGATCGCGACCTCGGTCTCGTCGGCCCGCTTGAGACGTCCCCGGGCCGGGGTGTAGAGGTCCTCCGTGTTCTCCCGGATGACCACCATGTCGACGTTCTTCGGGGCCCAGACCTCGCGGTACTCGCCGCTGATCCGGTGCAGGACGCCGGGGTAGAGCTTGCACGGGCGCACGTTCGCGTAAAGGTCCAGGCCTTCCCGGAGGCCCAGCACGAGCGCCCGGCCGGCTAGGTCGCCGTTCGGCAGCGTTGCCCCGGGCCAGCCGACGGCGCCGACGAGGATGGCATCGGCGCTCCGCGACGCTGCCGCGGCCTCCGGCTCCCACTCCCGTCCCGTGCGCAGGTAGTACTGTCCCCCGCCGGGATACTCGGTAGGGTGCCAAGGGGCCGGCCCTCCCTCCGCGAGCGCCTCCAGCACCCGGAGTCCTTCGCGGATCACTTCGGGGCCGGTGCCGTCTCCCGGATACACCGCGATCTCGTAGCCGGCGTCGTTCATACCGAGCCTCTCGACGCCCCGCGGGCCTCGAGCTCGCGTCGGACCTTCTCGACGAGGCCCCCGGCTTCCAAGAGGTCGAGGAGGTGCGACGGAAGCGGCGGGAACGTCACGGACGCTCCGGTCCGGAGGTTGGTGACCCGTCCTTTGGACATCTCGATGCGGGCCGTGTCCCCCTTCTCGAAGAGTGCGCGCACCCCGCGCGCCTCGACCGCCGGGATGCCGAGGTTGATGGCGTTCCGGAAGAAGATGCGGGCGAACGAGTCCGCGACGACGGCGCCCACGCCGATCGCTCGCATCGCCTGTGGGGCGTGCTCTCGGCTCGACCCACAACCAAAGTTCTCGTCGGCGACAAGGATGTCGCCGGGCCGCGCCTGCGCCGCAAATTCGGGAAGTGCGATCTCGAAAACATGCTTCTTGAGTTCGTTCGGGTCGATGATGGTGAGATACTTCCCCGAGATGATCTGGTCCGTGTCCACGTCCGCGCCGAGCGTCCAGACGCGGCCCTCGATGACGTCCTGCATCGGCCCCCTTACATGAACTCCCGAGGGTCCGAGATCTCACCCTTGATGGCGGTCGCCACGACCGCCGCGGGGGACATCAAGTAGATCCGGGCCTCCTTGGCTCCCATCCGGCCGGGGAAGTTCCGGTTCGATGACGAGGCGCAGACCTCGTCGGGGGCCAGGATCCCCATGTTCCCGCCGAAGCACGCCGAGCAGCTCGAGTTCGTGAACACCGCGCCGGCCTCGGTGAAGGTCTCGATGATCCCCTCGCGGAGGCACTGGTCGTAGATCGGCGTGGAGGCCGGCGAGACGATGAAGCGCACCCCGGGAGCGACCTTGTGTCCCTTCATCAGGGCGGCCCCCTCACGAAGGTCCTCGATCCGCGCGTT
>CAZCNZ010000157.1:0-2909 GCA_964500245.1 uncultured Thermoplasmatales archaeon
GTAGCCCCAGTCACCGAGCATGAATCCGAAGAAGATCGGGAAGGCGATCGAGAAGACGAGGGTCGGGTCCCACTCGGTCGCTTGCGGTAGCGAGTAGAAACGGATGAAGAACTCGAACCGGCGGACCCCGCGTGGGTTCGACATGATGGTCGGGGGCTCCTCGTCGGTGGGGATCCGGTAGAGGAACGTCCGGTTCCCGCTCTCCCGCTCGAGGACCGCCTCGAGCCGGGCGACGTCCCGGTCGGGGACCCAGGCCTCGAGGGCGAACGTCGTGCGGCTCGCGCCGAGCATCGAGAGGACCTCGGCCTTCCGGTTCTCGATCTCGAGGGCCTCGCCGATCGCACTGACGAGGGGCAACCACTCCTTGGAGATCGCGAGGAGGCGCCCGGCGATCTCCTCGCGCCGGTGGGTGATCGCCGCTTTCTCGTGCGAGAGCCGGGTGAACTCCTCGGGGACGGTGCCTTGGAGCAGGGGGACGGCGGTGAGGCGGATCCCCCGGGCCTGCCCGAGGCGCGACAGCGCATCGGTCCCCGCAGGGGGGATCAGGATCAGGAACCGGACGGTGTCGCCGGCCGGACCCATCAGGAGATGGACGTCGGTCGCGGCGGGGAGTGCCGAAGCAAACTCCGCATAGTTCTCGGCGGTCGCCGTGGCGTAGAAGGCATGGAAGCTCTTCGAGTCGAGATATTCGAGCCGGTCCGGATAGAAGGAGAGCTTGTCGAGGAGTTCCATCGTCGCCGCAGCCGCCTTTTCCTCGGTCGCGAGGCGGTCATCCTCTCGACGGAGGTCCGCGACCTCGTTGTCGATCGGGACCGTCTTCGTCGCCTCGAGGATCTCCGCGACGGAGCCGAACATCCGCGGGGCCCCGACGTGCACCGGTGGTAGTGCGCTCAAAAGACCCCGGAAGCGGAGCGTCTGGTCTCCGACCTCGCGCAGCGTCTCGGTACCGCGCTCGGGACCGAACTCGGCCATCGCCGTTTCGGAGAGTGGCTCGATTTGGGCGACCCTGAGGTCGTGGAGGACCGTGAGGAGGTGCTCCTCGTCCTCCTTGAGCCCGAGGAGGCCGACCTTGGCCATTCGGACCGGACGCAGCACCACGGGTTCGCTCCTCGACTCCCGACTAATCCTTGCCGAACGCTCCGAGCACCACGTCGAGGATCTCCGACCGTTTCTCGGCGGGCCGCCGGCCCTCGCCGGTGAGCGCCTGTTCCGCCGCCTTCCGTCCGTCAGCGAGGATCGTCTGGGCCTCGGCCTCCGTCGCGGCCCGCGATTCCACCACGCGGGCGACCCGCTCCCGGTCCACTTCCGTCTGGGCCTCCCGCACGGCGGCGGCCGCATCCGTGCGCAGGCGCTCGAGCGCCGCGTCCGCCTCCTTCCGGGCCACGTCGAGGCGCTGGTCCCATTCGTTCTCCGTCACCTTCACCCGTTTCAGCACCTCGACCGATGCGAGGTGGCTCGCCGCGGCACTCACGGTCGCCATCGCTAGAACCCTCCGAAGAGCTTCAGCACGAGGAAGAGCAGCACGGCGACCGCGGCGACCTTCACTGCCACGCTCACCACCCGGACGGCAGTGAACCGGCGGAGGGCGACGGCCGCGTTCGGGTTAACCGGCGACGGCACCGCTCGCCTCCTGCTCCATCTTCCGCTTCACCGTCTTGAGCATACTGAACGAGTCGCGCTCCATCTCGTCGAATCGGAACTTGATGTAGCGGACGATCCCCTCGAGCCGCGGGACGAGGACGTTCTCGATCGCGCTCGCGCGGCGCTTCGTCTTCTCGATCTCCTTGAGGAGGCGCCTCAGCGTGTTCTCCTTCTCGGCGATGTTGAGGACGATCTGGTAGATGCGCTGGAACCGGCGGATCGACTCCTGGACGGAGATCGGAAGGTCGAGGAGTTCGTCGCTCGCCAGCGGCTCGTACCCGCCGCGGTCGACCTGCGGGGTGCGGACGCCCATCACGTTCTTCGTCGTCACCGCGACCGGTGCGATATCGGGAAGGAGCATCGAAATGTTCTCGAGACGGGTCGGCCCCTCGAGCATCTCCGCCATCCGGATCGACTCGTACCCCCGCTCGACACGCGCCCGCAGGTCGCCGCGCAGCTTCATCGCTTCGCGCGACTCCGCGAAGAACTCGACGATCAGCGCCGAGCGCTTCAGCTTGAGCAGGTTGAGGCCTTTCTTCGCCACGACGATCCGGCGGCGGGTTCGCAGGAGCTCGAGGCGGGTCGGTCGCACGGTTTCGGCGGGCATCGTTCTTCGGTCGGCCCCGGTCTACGAGGGCGGGGTCCCCTTCTTCGGGCGGTATCGTTCGATGAACTCGGGGCGGATCCGCTTGAGTTCGGAGTCGGGGAAGTCGGAGAGAATGTCCCATGCGAGCGCGAGGCTCTCGTCGATCGTCCGGTCCTCGTCGGGGCGCTGGTTCACGAACTCGCTCTCGAACCGGTCGGCCATCTTGAGGTAGAGCCGGTCGGTGGGGGTGAGCGCCTCCTCACCGACGATCGCGGAGAGGGACCGCTGGTCCTTGCCCGTCGCATAGGCGGCGAACAACTGGTCGGAGACCCCTCGGTGGTCCTCCCGCGTCCGTCCCTTGCCGATCCCTTGGCCCATCAGGCGCGAGAGGGACGGCAGGATGTCGATCGGGGGGTAGATCCCCCGGCGCTGGAGGTCCCGGCTGACGTACATCTGGCCCTCCGTGATGTACCCGGTGAGGTCGGGGATCGGGTGCGTCACATCGTCCGCCGGCATCGTGAGGATCGGGATCTGGGTGATCGACCCCTTGCGGCCGTGGATCTTCCCGGCGCGCTCGTACATGCTGGCGAGGTCCGTGTAGAGGTACCCCGGGTAGCCGCGTCGGCCCGGCACCTCTTCTCGCGCCGCGGAGACCTCGCGGAGCGCTTCGCAGTAGTTCGTC
>CAZCNZ010000158.1:0-7172 GCA_964500245.1 uncultured Thermoplasmatales archaeon
ACACCACCCTCGTGCCCGTCGTCGGCCCGGTCGGCGAGCCGAAGACGAAGCCGACGCAGCACTCCGTGCGCGAATTGCGCGCGATCGGGATCCGCCCCAACATCATCATCGCGCGCGGTCCCCTGCCGCTCTCCGCCGACATCAAGGCGAAGATCTCGCTGTTCTGCGACGTTCCCCCGGAGGCCGTGATCTCGGTGCCGGACCAGCCGGTGATCTACGAGGTGCCGCTCGTTCTCGAGGCGCAGGGGGTCGGGGCGATCCTCACGCGGGTCCTCGGGCTCCCCGAACGGCCGCCCGACTACACGGCGTGGAAGGAGTTCCTGGCGTCGTACCGTCGGTGCGCCGGCTCGGTCGAGGTCGCGGTGGTCGGGAAGTACACCGAGCTCAAGGATGCCTACCTTTCGCACTCCGAAGCGTTCCACCACGTCCAGGGCGCGTTGGGGGTCGAGGTCCGGCTCCAGTGGTACGATTCCGAGGACATTCCGAAGAACCCCTCGCTGCTCTCGCGCCTTCAGCGCTCGGACGCGATCATCGTTCCCGGTGGGTTCGGCTCTCGGGGCGCGGAGGGCAAGATCCGGGCGATCGAGGTGGCCCGGACGGGAAGCATCCCCTACCTCGGGATCTGCTTCGGCTTCCAGCTCGCCGCGATCGAAACGGCCCGGAACCTGCTCAACCTCCCCCGGGCGAACACCACGGAGATCGACGCGACGACCCCCGACCCGGTGGTCTGCATCCTCGAGGAGCAGAAGAGCCTCCACGACCTCGGCGGGACGATGCGCCTCGGCGCGCAGCGGATCGTCCTGACACCGAACTCGAAGGTCGCGACGCTCTACGGCAAGACCGAGATCTGGGAGCGGCACCGCCACCGCTTCGAGATCAACCCGAAGTACATCGACCGTCTCGCCGCGCACGGGCTCGTGGTCACCGGCATGAGCGTCGACGGCCGGGTGGAGTCCCTCGAGCGGCCCGACCATCCCTACTTCATCGGGGTGCAGTTCCACCCCGAGTTCCTTTCCCGCCCCGAGACCCCGCACCCGCTCTACGTGGGGCTCGTCCGGGCGGCGCTCGCCCGAAAGGAGGTCGCGTCCCCTGTCGCCCCCGCGCCGGCTCTCGCGTGAACTCAAGGAGCTCGACAACGCGCAGGTCCGGGTCGCGGGCCACCTCGAGGACTACCGGGCCCTCGGGGGGGTCGCGTTCGCCCTCGTCCGTGACGGCTCGGGAACGACCCAGGTCACGCTGAAGAAGGGGACGACCGACCCGGGGCTGTTTTCGCTCTTCGCCGAGCTCCCCCGCGAATCGGTGGTGTCGGTCGAGGGGACCGTCCACCGCTCCGAGAAGGCGAATCGGGGCGTCGAGGTCCTTCCGTCCAAGGTCGAGGTGATCGCCCGCGCCGAGGTCCCCCTCCCGCTGGGCGTGGTCGACAAGGTGGGGGCCGAGTTGAACACCCGGCTCGACCACCGAGTGCTCGACCTGCGCAAGCCCGCCGTGCGCTCGATCTTCGAGCTTCGCACGGTGCTGCTCGCCGGCTTCCGGGACGCGTTCCTGCGCCGCGATTTCCTCGAGATCGCGACCCCGAAGCTGCTCCGTCAGGGGGCCGAGGGGGGCGCGACGCTGTTCGCCGTCGACTACTTCGACGGCCGCGCCTACCTCGCGCAGAGCCCTCAACTCTACAAGCAGATGCTGATCGGAGCGGGCTTCGAGCGTGTGTTCGAGATCGCGCCGGCGTTCCGGGCGGAGCCGTCCGACACGGTGGCCCACGTGACCGAATTCTCTAGCCTCGACGCGGAGGTCGGCTTCATCGACTCGGTCGAGGACGTCCGTTCGGTCCTCGAAGGGGTGGTCGTCGACACGTTCCGCTTCACGAAGAAAGTGCTCGGGGAGCGAGGGAACCCGTTCGCGGAACGGATTCCCGAACCGACGACCCCCTTCCCTCGAGTCCCGTTCGCGCAGTGCATGGAGTGGCTCGGCCGGCCGGGGTCGGAAGAGGACCTCGGGAGAGAGGCCGAGAAAGCGATCGGAGACCTCGTCGACAAGAAGTTCGGCGCGCCCCTGTACTTCATCACGGATTTCCCCACCGCGATCAAGACGGGAACGTTCTACGCCCAGCGGCAGGACGCGAACCCTCGCCTCACGTTCTACTTCGACCTCGACTTCAAGGGCCTCGAGATCGCGAGCGGCGGGGCGCGGGAGCACCGGCTCGAGAACCTCCGGGCGAACATCGAGAACGCCGGCCTCGACCCCGAGAAGTTCTCCGGCTACCTCGAGGCGTTCCGGTTCGGCATGCCGCCCCACGGGGGGTGGGGCCTCGGCGTCGACCGGATCGTGCAGGTCCTCGCGGGGCTCTCCAATATACGCGAGGCGATCTTGTTCCCCCGCGACCGTTATCGGCTCGACCCGTAACTGAGGAGGCACGTTCCATGGTCGCTGTCAAGAGGACCCTCCCCGCGCCTCCCGAGCTCCAGAGCCGGTGGGCGTCGGTCCTCGAAGAGGCCGGCCTCCGCCCGCGGGTGCTCGAGCTCCACGACCGCTTTCCCGAGGAGCGGTCGCTCGAGGTGCCGTTCACCACGGTCGACAGCACCGACACCCCTCTCGCCGACCTGTTGCTCGACCGCCCCGAACTGGTCCTCCGTGCGGGGGTGCGCGCGCTGACCGACCTCCTTCCGGTCGCCGGGCCGGAGGCCGAGGAACTCCGGATCCGGGTCGTGGGCCTTCCCCAGACCGCGCGGCGGGCCGTCCGGGATATCCGGGAGTCGGACCTGAACCGGTTCCTCGCGCTCGACGGGATCGTCCGCCGGGTCACGGAGGTGCGACCTCAGATCCGGGACGCCGTCTTCGAATGCGTCGCGTGCCGCACCAAGTTCCACGAGGAGCAGGACGAGGCCTCGCTCGTCTTCCGCGAGCCGCTCGAGTGCCCCCAGTCCCAGGGGGGATGTGGAAAGCCCCAGGGCCGCACCCGGTTCCGTCTCGTGGCCGAGGAATCGACGTACGTCGATGCTCAGCGGATCGAGATCCAGGAGCATCCCGAGACCCTCCGGCACGGCGCGCACCCGCAGGGGATCTCCGTCCTACTGATGGAGGACCTCACGGGGCGGGTCCTTCCGGGCAACCGGATCGTGCTCAACGGGATCCTCAAGAGCTTCCAGCGGGCGAGCGCCGGGCGCGGCGGCGTGGTGCGCAACACCACCTTCGACCTCATGCTTGTCGGGAACTCGTTCGAGTCGGAGGTCCAGGCGTACGAAGAGATCGCGCTCACGCCGGACGACATCCGGCTCATCGAACAGTTCCGAGGGGACCCGACGGTCGTTGACAAGATCGTCCTCTCGCTCGCGCCGACCATCAAGGGGATGGAGGAGGAGAAGGAGGCGATCGCGCTGCAGCTGTTCGGCGGTGTCGAGAAGCGGCACGCCGACAACATCCGCGTGCGCGGCGACATCCATTGCCTTCTGGTCGGTGACCCGGGGACGGCGAAGAGCCAGCTCCTGCGCTACATCTCCGGCGTGGCCCCGCGGGCGATCTACACTTCCGGGAAAGGGGCCACCGCGGCCGGCCTCACCGCAGCAGCCGTAAAGGACGACTTCGCGGGGGGCCGATGGGTGCTCGAAGCCGGGATGCTCGTCCTGGCCGACGGTGGGATGGCGATCGTGGACGAGCTCGACAAGATGAGCGCGGAGGACCGCTCGGCGATGCACGAGACCCTGGAATCCGGGACGGTGTCGATCGCGAAGGCGGGCATCACCTCCACCCTGAACGCGCGCTGCCCCGTGCTCGCGGCCGCGAACCCGAAGTGGGGCCGGTTCACCAACGACAAGACGATCGCCGAGCAGATCGACCTGCCGCCGACGCTGCTCTCGCGGTTTGACGTCATCTACTCGATCCGCGACGTTCCGGACCAGGAACGAGACCGGTTCCTCGCGAGCCAGATCCTCGCCTCGCACCGGGAGGTGGAGCGCCCCGGCCCGTACCCTGAGTTCGCCGGACCGGGCGGTTCCCCGTTCCCCCCGGATCTCCTCAAGAAGTACATCGCGTACGCTCGGCGCAACATCCGCCCCGTGCTCACCCAGGCCGCACTCGATGCGATCGAGGACTTCTACGTCCGGGTCCGGCGGCAGGGCGAAGAGCCGAACGCCCCCGTCCCGATCACGGCCCGTCAGCTCGAAGCGCTGGTCCGGATGAGCGAGGCGGCCGCCCGCGCCCGGCTCTCGAGCGAGGTGGGGATCGAGGATGCCGGACGGGCGATCCGCGTCATGCAGAGTTTCCTCAAGCGAGTGTCGATGACCGAGGAGGGGAAGCTCGACATCGACATGGTCCAGACCGGGGTGAGCCGCAGCCAGCGCGAGCGGATGGACATCGCGCTCCGCATCATGCGTGAGCTCCAGGAGCAGTCCGGAGGCACCTTCTCGCTCGAGCAGTACCACGAGGCGACCGAGAAGGCCCGGATCTCGCAGGCCCACGCGGACTCCATCCTCCAGCTGATGCGCAACCAGGGCGAGATCATCGAACCGCGACCGAACCAGCTCCAGCTCATCCGGTTCTGACGCGGCGCCGTCCGGGCGGTTCCCTCTTTATCCCCTGCCGGTCTCCGGTGATCGAGGAGGTGGCTCGGTCCGTGGACGACGGGGTGGTGATGCGCGTCCACCGTGTCCGGGCCGAGTTCGTCGTGGCCGCGTGCGACGCCGACCTCCTCGGCCGGGACCTTCCCGTCGGCGAGAAGGGTGGGACGGTCAAGGTGACGGCCCAATTCTACGGAGAGCGTCGCGTCACCCGTGAGGAACTCCTCTGGGCGCTCGAGCGGGCCACGATTGCGAACCTGCTCGGGGAACGGGTGCTTCGGCTCGCCGCTGAAGGAGGGTTCGTCACGCCCGAGGGAACCGGGACGCTCGGCGGGGTCCCGCATGCCGAGATCTTCTCGATGAGCGCCTAGCCGGCCGCCGTCCGCGACCGACCGTGAACCTTACGAGCGACGGTGGTCGTTCTTTCCCCGCAGGAAGGGACGGTATGGCGGAAGGAGAGTTCTGCGTGGTCTGCGGGAGGACCGACCGTCCCCTCGTCGACGGCCTCTGCGCCGAGTGCGCGGCCGACCGGACCCCTCTTCTCTCCGCGCCGCAGCGGGCCGAGGTAACGATCTGCCCCCACTGCGGGGCCCGCCAGGTCGGCGCCCACTGGGAGCGCTCGGGGGCGAGTCCGGTCCTGACGAGCGAGGACCTCTCCCCGTTCCTCGAGGTGCCGGAGGGGGTCGGGGTCCGACGCGTCCGCTGGGACGAGACGGCGGTCACCGCGACGGTGCGCGAGTTCGTGGGCCGCGCCCGCGTACGGTTCCGCGGCGTCGAACGCGACGTCGAGGTCCCGCTCTCCGTCCGCACCGTCCACCGATCGTGTCCGGAGTGCAGTCGCAAGAGCGGCCGGTACTACACGGCGACCCTTCAGCTGAGGGGCGCGCTCGATGGGCCGAGCGAGAAGGCGGCCCATCTGCGGGCCCGGCTCGAGGGGGAGTGGAACCGGTTGGTGCGGGAGATGCGGCCCGACTGGAGGAAGGCGGTGTCGTGGCGCGAGGAGCGGCCGGAGGGCTGGGACTGCTTCTTCACCGACACGCTCGCGGCCCGGGCCGTGGCGAAACTCGCGAAACAGAAGTTCGGGGTCTCCGTCAAGGAGTCGTCCAGCCTGGTCGGTCGGAAGGGTGGCCAGGACCTCTACCGGGTCACCTTCTGTTTGCGGTTCCCGCGCCGCGGGGGCGACGATGCGGACTCGCCGGCGTCCCGGCCGACCGGGGGCGCTTTGGAACAATAGCCTTAAGAAGCAAACTCTCAGTCGAGGCTCCCGATAGCGGGGGAACTCCTCCATGAGCAAAAGCGGCATTCTCCGGCGGCACCACGGGTCCGATACATTGGAAGAAGGAACGTTCCTCGACCTCGGAGCGATGAGCTTCGAGGACGAGGCCGGCGCGCTCGCCGGCCAGAAGGGAACCGTTCGTCTGGCCGAGATCATCCGGTTCGAGGACCTCCACCAGATCTCGAAGCTCGCCTACCAGGGCGACATCGTGCTGCTCGACTACACCTCGATCGCGAACGACCAGATGGCGGTGAAGCGGATGAGCATCGACCTCAAGAACATCGCGAAGGATACGGGGGGCGATGTCGCTGGTATCGCCAAGAACCTGCTCGCCATCACCCCGGCGGGAATTCGCATCGACCGACAGAAGATCCGACCCTCGTTCTAGGCCGGCCGGGGGACCATGAAGGTCCAGGTCGACCGCCGCGACGGCCTTACGGCCGCGGCGGACGTGACGGCGAGCGGCGTCTTTGAACGCCCGGAGAAGGACGACACGTTCCCGAGGTCGCTCCAGAAGGAGGACGACGCCGTCCGCGGGCTCCTCAAGGCCGCCTGGGCTCGCAAGGAGGTCAAGGGGAAGCGAAAGGACCTCCGAGGGGAGCTCAGTGTCTTCCACCGGCCGGACGGGAAGGGCCGCATCGCCCTGATCGGGCTCGGCCCGCGCTCGAAGTTCACCGCCGACACCGTCCGGCGCGCCGCCGCCGAGGTGGTCCGGGGCCTGCGGGGAAAAGGGGCCCGCACCATCGCGTTCAACCTCGGCTCGTTCGTCGCGGATAACGTCCGCAGCGAGGCGGCGGTCGCGGCGCTGACCGAAGGAGCGATCCTGGGAGCCTACGAGTTCCGAAGGTACCAGGCGACGGCCGAAGGGCAGGTCGAGGAGGCGACGATCCATCTCGGCGAGGAGTTCTCGCGCGACGAGGCGACCCTCAAGAAGGTGGCATCGAGCCAGGCGGCGCTCGACGACGTCGTCATCTGGACCCGGGAGATCGCGAACCTACCGGCCGACACCGCGTCCCCCCAGCGCCTGGCCGACGAGGCGACCGCGCTCGGGAAGGAATTCGGCCTCAAGGTGACGGTCTTCGACGAGAAGAAGCTCGCCGAAATGGGCTGCGGAGGGATCCTCGCCGTCGGCGGAGGGTCGGTGGCCCACCCCCCCCGAATGGTCGTCCTCGAGTACCCGGGCGGTGCCCGTCGCGGACGGACGGTCGCGGTGGTCGGTAAGGGGATCACGTTCGACTCGGGCGGGATCTCGATCAAGCCGGCCCTCGGCATGCAGGAGATGAAGTTCGACAAGTCCGGGGCCGTGGCGGTCCTCGGGATCCTCCGGGCCGCGGCGACCCTCAAGG
>CAZCNZ010000159.1:0-5794 GCA_964500245.1 uncultured Thermoplasmatales archaeon
CGGGATGGCCGGGGTCGCGACGAACCGAGGCGTCATCGTCCATCCCCGCGCGACCGAGAAAGAGGCCGCCCGGGTCGGCGAGGTCCTCCAGGTGCCCGTGCACCGGTCGACGGCGAACTTCGGAGTGCCGATCGTCGGCGCGTGCGTGGTGGCGAACTCGCGCGGCCTCCTGGTCGGCCGGCCCACCACCCCCGTCGAAGTGGTCCACCTGCAAGAAGGGCTGCAGATCTTCGACTAGATCTTCGGCGGGCCGATCCCGCCCGCCGGGACGTTCGCGGGAGGCCTACGTGCCGCGCTTGCGCTTGACGTACCGCGTCGCGTAGCCGGCGATCCGGTTCGCGAGCTTCTTGTGGCTCGCCTGGAGGTGGCCCTCGACGGTCACTCCGAGGTCGGTGAGCTCGAGCACCTTCTGCTTGTTTCGGGTGAAGTCGCCGGTAAAATCGTCGGGGTAGTGGCGGATCAGCTCGATCGCGACCCGCTTGATGTACGTCTGGCGAATGTTGCCCATGCGGGCGGGGCCGACCCGGGTCGTGGTTATAACCCTAACCGGAGGGCGGTGCGCGAGGCTCCGGACGCCGAGAACGGCGTGGGGAGACCGGCGATACGCACAAATACCCTAGCCGAGGTAATTTCATGCGTGCCTGAGCGCGAAGCCGCCCGGGGGGGCTTTCGGGACGGGAACTAGGGACCCTCCTCTCGTCACGGGGCACTGCACGCCATGGAGAACGACGGACAGGAAACACCGACGCCACCGTCTCGCGAACGGAACGTCCTTCTGCTCGATCTCTCGAAGAGCATGTTCGCTCCGCTCCCCGACCCACAGGGCTCGGGGCCGGAGCGCCAGAAGATCGAGGTCGCGCGAACCGCGGTGTTCCGGATCCTCCAGGACGCCGCGACCAGCGGGAACCTGTTCGGTCTCGTGACGTTCACCGAAACCGTCCGGGTGCCCGTTCCTCTCGGGGAGATTCACCGGGAGAACCTTCCGTACATCGAGAACCTGATCTCGCTGCTCACCCCGAGCGGTCGGTCGGCCATCTGGGACGCCATCGGTGTGGGCGCCGACCTCCTCCGGATGGGCACGGCGGGCGTCCAGGGGAACCTTGTCCTGGTGACCGACGGCTGGGACAACGCGTCGACCCGCTTCGACGTGCGCACGGACCCGGCCACCAAGGTCCCCAACGGTAAGGTCGACTTGGTGCCGTACGCCCTCCCCGCCCACTCCCGGCTCACGCTCCAGATCATCGGGATCGGCAACGGCGACGAACGGGACAAGGGCGTCGACACCGGCCGGATGAACCAGTTCGTGGGGCAGATGTCCCAGCGGGCGCAGGAACTGGGGCTCCCACCGGCGTTCAGCTTCCAGCTGGTCACGACGGGCTCGCAGCTGTTCGCCCAGATGGTCAACGCCTTCGTCGACGTGGGATACGAGGACGACCGACCGATCGAGGAACTGCACCCGGAGGAACTCGCGCGCCACGCCGCGAACGCCGCTCGGGCGCTCAAGGAGCCTCAGCAGCACGCCACCGTCGCCCGCATCAAGAACGCGACGCCGGCCCCGTCGAGGGGTCCCGACTCTTCCGCGTATACCGAATCCCCCGAGATCGAGGTCGACTTTCTCGCGACCAGCCCCGGCGGTCCCCCCGCGTACCTCAAGGAGCGGTACGGGCCGCTCGGAGAGGTCGTCGCGGCGTACCTCGCCGGACAGCTCGACCAGGCGCTCGACCTCATTCAGAAGACGCAGGGTTTCCTACCGGCCGTGACCCGGCTCTATTGGGAGGCGCGAATCCAGTACGCGCGCAGAGCGGTGGTGGAAGCGGCGCGCGCGCTCCTCCAGGCGTGGACCGAGGCCGAAAAGCTTCCCGCCGCGACCCAGGCGCCGATCCTGCGACGCCTCGCGGTCCTTCAGGCCCGGATGCAGAACGACAAGGAGACCGAGACCCTGGTGCGGTTCATCGACGAGACGGAGCACCACCTCACGAACGGGGACCCGAAGGTGCGGGAGCGGCTGATGGACCTGTTCGCGAAACTAATGGAACTCCGCGGCACCTACCAACTCACCCGGCTTGCCGGCGAAGGCGACATCCAAGACGCGGCGATCAAACACGAAGCCGCGGTCGAGGAGGTCTTCTCGCTCCTCCAGGACGCGCGCCTCGACCTCGCCACCCAGGGCGCAACCGTGGAAGGCGCGTTGGACTTCATTGAAATATGCCTGGCGGAGATGCGGTAAGGGGCGCGAAATGACGGAGGTCAAGGTCACGACCCGTCGCAGAACGACGGGGAAGCGCGAATCCAAGCCTTCGGTCGACGCGACTCGCATCGCGGTCGTGGGCATCCCGGCTTCCGGGAAGACCACCTACTTCCGCTTCCTGTCTGGTCACTTCGGCCTCAACCTTCCGATCCTGTACATCCCGTCCCGCGCGGACAACGGTAGCCTGCCGCTGTACGGCGACCTCGAGAACGATGTGGCGCTCGAAGAGACCACGTACGAGACGACCGACCCAACGGACCCCGAGGGGAGCCTCGAGACGACCACCCGGTACTACGTGAACCGCCCGATGGAGGACCGGCGCAAGCTGTGGGTCGAACTGAGCGCGGGGCGCGACGAGCAGGGGATCCTGACGAAATACCCGCTCCCGACGAAGTTCAACCAGTTCGTCGAGATGAAGATGCGCTTCCGCTACGCCGCTCCCGAAGGGGACGCCGGTTCGCGCCCGATGGAACTCTCCACGGTGGATGAGGCGGGCGGAATCATCTCGGACTACTTCACCTACGACCGAATCTGGCTCGACACTCCGGAGGGCGAAGTGACGGAGAAGGGGTGCCGGGTGATCCCGCACTTCGACTCCTGGCGGCCCGACCGGCGCGACCTCTGGAAGCGGGGTCTCACCCTGCTCGGGAGGTTCGTCTGCGGCGCGGATGCGATCATCCTCCTCCTCTCCCCCGGCCTTCCCTCGCTTCGGGACCAGGCCCAGCAGGTCAACCTCGCGCGGGGAGTCTTCCGCTACACGCGTTCCCACAACCTCCCGCTGGTGATCGCGGTCTCGAAGGCGGACAAGCTGAAGGAGTTCTACTCGGAGGTCGAGCAGTCGGTCCGCGAGCGGACATACCAGAGCACGTTCGACACGACCGATTTCCTGCTGCGCCGCGACGGCGCCGGCATGGGAACGATCCTCGTCGCCCAGGAGGGCCGGGGGATCTCGACCAAGGAGGACGTCTTCCTGATCTCGAGCGCGGTCTCGACCGGAGAGGGGCACCCGCTCTTCATCGGGGAGACCGGGGACGAAGCGCCGAGCTCCGGGGCCGTGACGATGGGCGTGCCGGTGATGGTGAACACGACCCTCCCGCTCGCCCGGGCGTGCGAGCGCGTGCTCGAACGCCGGTCTACGAAGGAGGCCTGATGGCGACGGCGGAGCGAGCCGCCTCGAGTTCCCCCCTCATCCCCGTCGCGGTCGTCTGGTGCCGACAGGTCGACAACGAGGCCGAGAGCCCCGGGTACACCACGATCCCCGAGGATTTCCCCGGCCGTCGTGAGACCCTCGAGGCGATCCGCGTCGTCGGGAACCTCACGATCAACATCGCCGACACGCACGACTACTGGGACCCCGACCCGGCCCAGCCGCTCTCGTTCTATCCGAACCTGTTCCTCTACCCGGCCGCGAACGGCCGCTACACCTGCGTCGGCCGAATGTTCCTTTCGACCGAGGACCGGCCGCGCCTCGGGATGAAGACGCTCGTCCTCGAGACCGCCCCGCTCCTCGCGGGCGGAGAGTTCGGGGCCGACATCCTGCGCGCCCACGCGACGATGAGCGGCAAGTCCGAGACGACGAAACCGCCGGTCGAGCCGGACCCGCAGGTCTACCAGACGGTGGGGGAGGGGTTCCTCTTCCACCGGGGGACGACCGAGCCGGTCGTCGTGGTCGCCGCCGACGCCTGGGAGGCGTGCTGTCAGGCGGTCCTCGAGCTCGTGCAGGCGATGCCGACTTCCCTCGTCGCGCTCGGGGCGTTCCTCGTCTTCCCGTACTTCCTCCCCGAGGCGAAGGTGAACCTGCACGAGTTCACCGAACAGTTCCCGCTCTCCCTCGCCGTGATGCGGGTCCCGCGCGCCGAGGCGCAGGGGGACCGGCATGCGAAACGCCTCCAGAGCTGGGAGACCGCCCCGGTGACGTTGCGGGACCTCACCCGTCCGAGCCGCGGACGGGAGGCGCTGCCGCTCGTCCTTCAGTACGTCCGGGAGCACCAGGACGAGAAGATCCTCGAAGTGACTCGTCGCGTCGACTTGGTCGAAGCCCCGCGCCTCCAGACGCACCTCCACGACACCGACCGCCAGGGGGGCCGGGACCGACGCAAAGAGATGTGGCGGATCGGGACGGCGATGGAGACCGCCGCGTTGCTCCTGACCCGCCCAAAAGGCCGCTCCGTCCCGATGACGAGTGAGGCGGCGAAGCGAGCCAACGAATACCTCCAGGCCCGTCCCTCCGAGACCGTCCTTCTCCCGCCGGAACCGCTCCCGAACCTTCCCCCGCCGACCCCGGCGCCCGGGGCCGAGTCGCCGCTCATGGGGCAGCATCCTCCGTGGCTCCACAAGCCCCCCGAGGTCCAGCTCCCGCCCCCGGGGCCGGTCGCGGTCCCCGTCTCGAAGAGCGAGGACCCATCGACGCTCCCCGCCGGGGCGACGCTGCCGCCGCCCCCTCCGCCGCCCTCGGGCGCTCCGAGCGCGGGCCCGGCGAACGAGGACCTCGAGGCTGTTCTCAAGAGCGAGATCGACCGACGCTTCGCCGACCTTTCGAAGGGACGGACGACCTGGGTCGACTCCGCCGAGTTCGCCGCCCGATTCGCGACCGCCACCAAGGAGCTCGAGGCGAAGTGGACGGCGCTCTTCGAATCCCGCTTGAAGGAGGTCTCGGACGCTTCGGCCCGCGCGATCCTCGCGGTCCAGGGCGACCTCACTTCCCGGCTCCACGCGATCGAGGCGCGGCCGGTCGTGAGCCCGTCCGACGTGGCCGCCGAGGCCGAGCAGAAGGTCCTGGACGCGAACGAGGCGAAGCTCCGGACGCTCACCGAGAAGGTCGATGGGGAGGTGAAGGCCTCCGGCGAGATGTGGGCGAGCCGGCTCCGCGACGAACTCAAGCAGTCGGTCGAGGAACTCCGGGCGCAGGCGACGCACGACGAGGAAGAGATGCGCGCCGCCCTCGTCGCGCAGATCGACCTAGAGCTCCGCGAAGCGGCCGAACAGGGAACGACGATCCGCGAAGAGATCGAGGGTCGGGTCCGCGACCTTTTGAAGGAGCGGATGGCCGAGTCCGAACAGCGGCGGGCCAAGGAGGTCCGCGACCTCGAACAGCGGCTTGGGCTCCTCGTGGACGGACGGACGAAGGACGTCGAGGTCCGCCTCCAGGCGGCGAACGCCGATCTCAAGGAGAGAATCGCCTCGGCCCAAGAGGACCGCGTGGCACAGGCGGAGAAGCGCTGGTCGGTGAGCGGGGAGGCCCGGCTCGCGGAGACGACCGAGGCCCAGACGCAGGCGCTCGCGGGTCTCCAGGTCCGCCTCCAGTCATACTTCGAGCAGAAGCTGCGCGAGAACCAGGAACGGGAGCGGGAGAAGTACGTGGAGCTCCTGGCCCGCCTGAAATCGGACGTCGACCAGTCGCTCGCAAAAACGATCGACTCGAGCAAGTTCGACGCGGTGATCCGCGACCGGGTCTCCCGCGGGATGGACGCCAGCCGCGAGGAACAGGAGAAGGCGATCCAGGACGCCGTGGGCCAAGCGGAGGTCCGCCTAGCCTCTCAGCAGGAG
>CAZCNZ010000160.1:0-3571 GCA_964500245.1 uncultured Thermoplasmatales archaeon
AGCAACGGCCGCATCATCCGGACGATGTGCTCGGGGCGCGTCTCCGACCGCTTCATCAAGCGCGCGTTCGAGAAGGGTGCCGGCGCGGTCCTGGTGACGGGGTGCCACCCCGGCGATTGTCACTACATCAACGCGAACAGCTGGACGGAGAAGCGGTTCGAGATCTGGCGCAAGACGTTCGAGCGCCGGGGGATCTCGCCCGACCGGTTCCAGCTCGAGTGGATCTCCGCGGCCGAGGGGAAGGAGTTCGCCGCGAAGATGAAGGAGATGGCGACCGTCCTGCGGGACCACGCCGCGGCATCGCCGGTCGCTCCCGCGGAGGAGGTCCATGCCACCGACTGAGACGAAACCGCTCGTCTGGAAGGACGAGCTCTGGGAGGACCTCTGCCGGACGACGAACGCGGCGGCCTGCTTCCAGTGCGGCTCCTGCACCGCCACCTGTCCGCTCGCCGAGAAGGGTCAGCTCAACGTCCGTCAGGTGATGCGGCTCGGCGCGTTCGGGGACGGAGGCTCCGACCTCGGTGCCGGCGCCCCCGGGCTCTGGGCGTGCACCACCTGCGCCCAGTGCAACGTCGGCTGTCCCCGCGGCGTCGACATCGTCGGGGTGATCCGACACCTGCGCGCTCGGGGCTGGAAGCGGAACGAGGTGCCCCCGGGACTGCGCCCGCTCTTGTGGGCAGAGTTCCAGGACGGGAACCCGTACCGCCTTCCACCGTCCCAGCGGACGGCGTGGATGCGAGGCCTTGCGGACAGCGCGAAGGGTTCGAGCGACGGGGCGACCACGGTGCTCTACGTCGGATGCACCGCGAGCTACGACCCCCGTGCGCAGCGCACCGCGCGCGCCATCGCCCGGGTCCTCACCGCGGCAGAGGTCCCGTTCCGTCTTCTCGGTGACAAGGAGGTCTGCTGCGGCGAGACCCCCCGGGCCCTGGGCGTGGACGGGCTGTTCCGGGAGCTCTCCCGGCGGAACGCGGAAACACTCTCTCAGGTCGGTGCGACGCGCGTCGTCACCGTCTCGCCCCACTGCTTCGATGCGCTGAAAGCCGGCCTGGGGGCTGACGTCGAGGTGGTGCACTATAGCCAGCTCCTGGACGAACTCCTCTCGGGAGGGAAGCTCAAGGTCTCCGGCTACCGCCCCGGGGTACTCACCTACCACGACCCGTGCTATCTCGGCCGGCAGCACGGTGTCTACGAGCCGCCGCGCCGCCTCCTCGAGGCGGCGGGAGCGAAACTCGTAGAGATGCCGCGATCCCGCCGGTGGGCGCTCTGCTGTGGGGGTGGCGGCGGGAACATGTGGCGGGAGTCGGATGCCGAGGGTCGCCTCGCCGACCTTCGCGTCGCGGAGGCCCGGGAGACCGGCGCGTCCGCGCTCGCGACCGCGTGCCCGTTCTGCGTCACCTGTTTCGCAGGAGCCCAAGGACCCAGCCATTACGAGATCGTGGACGTCGCCGAGGTGGTCGCCCGCGCCGCGGGCGTTCCGGCATGACCGCTCCCGGTGCCGTGTGGGTGTACGCGGAACGTCACGGTCGGGCGTTCCGCCCTGTCAGCCTCGAGATCCTCGGCCACGCCCGGTCCGTGGCGGATGCGCTCGGAACGGCCCTCGTGGCGCTTACCATCGGCCCCGGTGAGGGGCCTGCGCGGGAACTCGCCCGTTACGGTGCCGACGACGTGGTGGTCGTCGACCATCCGCTGCTCACCCGGTACGATACGAAGTTGTTCACGGAGCTCCTGGAACAGGAACTTCGCCCGGCCGCTCCGTCGGTGCTGTTGCTCGGCGCCACCCGCGACGGGCAGGACCTCGCGGGCCGTCTCGCGGTACGGCTCCGCACGGGCCTCACTGCGCACGTCACCTCCCTCGAGGTGAACTCGGAAAAGCAATTGGTCGGCTGGGTGCCGGGCTTCGGTGGTGGCATCGAGGCCGGGGTCGTCTGTCCGCACCACCGCCCCGCCATCGTCACGGTCCGCCCGGGGGTCTTCCCGACTCCCACTCCTTCTTCAGGCCCAACCGGGACGGTCCGTCTCGTGCACCCCGCTCTCGACAGCACCGCGTTCGGAAGCCGCCGGGTTGCCTACGACCCGAAGGGGACAACGGTTGACCTCACCCGTTCGGACGTGCTCGTGGTCGGCGGCCGCGGCACGGACGGGGAGTTCGGCCGCCTCCAGAAGCTCGCCCACCTGATCGGGGCTGAGGTCGGTGCGACCCGGGTCGCCACGGACGCGGGCTGGGTCGAACGGGAGCGGATGATTGGCCAGACGGGCGTAGTGACCCATCCGAAGGTCGCCGTCATCCTCGGAGCGAGCGGCGCCGTACAGTTCACGGTGGGGATTGAGAGGGCGGGGTTCGTGATCGCGGTGAACCGCGACCCCGACGCCCCTATCTTCGAATCCGCCGACCTCGGGATCGTGGGGGACCTGGGACCGATCGTCGACCGACTCGTCGAGCAGCTCGGGGAGGCGTAGCGGAATGCGAATCGTCGTCTGTCTCAAGGTCGTTCCCCGCCCCGAGGAGGTGCGCGTCAACCTCGAAGCGAAGACCCTCGAGCGGTCGGGGGTGCGGTCCGTGATTAACCCGGCCGACCTGAACGCCCTCGAGACGGCATTGGCCCTGAGGGACCGTCACGGAGGCCGCGTGATCGTCCTCTCGATGGGGCCCCCGAACTTCGAGCCGTATCTCCGGGTCGCGATTGCCGTCGGCGCGGACGAGGCGGTTCTGCTCTCCGACCGGGCGTTCGGGGGAGCCGACACGCTCGCGACCTCCTACACGCTCGCGCAAGGGGTCGGTGCGGTCGGCGATGTCGACCTCGTCCTCTGCGGGGACGAGTCGTCGGACGGTGGTACGAGCCAAGTGCCCCAGGGCCTCGCCGAGTGGCTCGGGATGTCGCAGGCCACCTACGTCGACCAACTGGAGGTCACGAAGGACGGCGCGCTCCGCGCCCGTCGGGTGCTCGAGGACGGCAGCGAGACGTTGGAACTGCCTCTTCCGGCCGTCGTGTCGGTCCTCGGCGGCGCGAACGAGGTCCGTTTCATCGACTACGACCGCTGGGCCATGGCTCAGGCGGCGTCGGTGCGGGTAATCGACTCTGCCGCGCTCGCGGCGGACCCCGCGTTCCTCGGGCTGAAAGGCTCCCCCACCGTGGTCGCCGGCCTCCGAGAGGTCCGCAAGCCGGGCCGCCGACGAGAGGTGGTCGCCCTCGAGCCCGAGGTCGCCGCCACCCGCCTCGCCGAGGAATTGCGCCGCCTCGGCGTGTCTCACGGGTGACCCGCACTTCGTACTCCGGAGCGAGCTCGCCCGACACGACACGAAGCCGACCCGACGAACCTAAGTGACAAGCGGTCTGCGGTGCGTCGTGTCCGCTCGAGCGCCGAAGGGGGAACTGCTCGCTCGACGGGTCGACTTTCACTCGCACTCTTACCTCTCCGACGGCGAGACCTCACCGACCGACATGTGGAACGAGGCGGAGGCCCTCGAACACCGGGCGCTTGCCCTCACCGACCACATCTCGATGGAGGACCCGAAGCCGCTCCTCGACCGCCTTCACCAGGAGGCGAGGGCGTGGGAGGGGACCCCCTT
>CAZCNZ010000161.1:0-4166 GCA_964500245.1 uncultured Thermoplasmatales archaeon
AGGATGACGAAGACGGCGAGCGACGGGAGCGAGTAGACGAGCTCGCTGAGCGCCATCCCGATGACGTACGTCGGCGCCTCGACCGGGGAGGCGACCACGATGTCCTGGAACTTGAGGTCGTGACGGTAGTGCGTGAGGTCCGACTGGAGGCTCGTCCCCACCGTCATCGTGGTGAGGACCATCCCCCCCGTGATCCCGTAGTCGAGGTAGGTGCCGCGCGAGACGATGAAGATGAAGAAGAGGAAGGAGAGCGGAGAGGCGAGCGTGTTGAGGATGTAGAGCGGCGTCGTCCGGATCGGGATGATCCCGTTCAGCTGGACCAGCGTCAGCACCGAACGCAGGCGGTTGCGTTCGCTCAAGCCTTGGCCCCCGCCGGCTCTTCTTCCGTCTCGGAGGTCTCCGTGTCCTCGTCGATCGACCGCCCGACGACGTCGAGGAAGATGTCCTCGAGGCTCACGGGGCCCATCGAAATCCGAAGCCCCCGTTCGAGCGCCCGCTGGGCGACTTCGTGCGCCTCGCGCTCCCGCGTGAACAGGAGCGTCCCGCCCTCGATCTCGGAGACCTTACCGTACGACGCGAGCTCCTCCCGGGGGAACGACCCCTGGATCGTCACCCGGTAGGGATACCGCACCCGGCCCCGAAGGTCCTCGGGCGACCCTTCGAGGCGGAGCTTCCCGGACTCGATCAGGGCGAGCCGCGTCGAAAGCGCCTCCGCTTCATCGAGGTAGTGCGTCGTCAGGACGATCGTCCGGTTCTCCCGGCTCGCTCGCCGGATCGCCTGCCAGACCTCCCGACGGGCGAGCGGGTCGAGGCCGGTCGTCGGCTCGTCGAGGAACATGACGTCGGCGTCCGACGCCAGTACCATCGCGCAGAGGAGACGGCGGCGAAGCCCGCCCGAAAGGCGCGATACGAGGGTCCGCCGGATCTCGAGGAGAGAGAGCTCCTCCATCGCGGCCTGCGTCCGGCGGCGCGCGTCCTGGGGGTCGAGCCCGCGCAGCTTGAGGTAGAGGTAGATCACCTCCTCGGAGTTCAGGAAGTAGAGCGGTCGGGACTCCTGGGGGACGCAGGCGATCTGGGTCCGGATCGCGCGCTCCTCGTGCCGCACGTCGTGCCCCAGGACGTAGACCGTCCCCTCGGTCGGCGCGAGCTGCGTCGCCGCGATCCGGACGAACGTCGTCTTCCCGGCGCCATTGCGTCCGATCAGGCCGTAGACACGGCCGGTCGGGATCTCGAGGGACAGGTCGTCGAGCGCGAACTTACCGGGCCGCGCCTTCGGGTACGTCTTCCCGAGGTGCACCGATGAGATCGCGGACGGCATCGACCCCTCCTCGAGACCAGATGTGCTTCCCTCGGGCCCTGGTCCGCCGTCCGTTCAGCTGAGAATCTCGGAGAGCCGCTGCTGCGACTCTCCGCGAGCGATCTCCTGGGCGATCCGCTTGCCGGTCGAGAGTCCGGGTTCGACGAAGTCCGAGTACGGGCTTCCCGAGATGAACAGGTTCGTCCCCGCCACGATCCGCGTCGAGATCTCGAACACCTTGAAGTGAAGGTCCTCCGTCATGATCCCCTCGACGCAAAACGGTCCGACCATCCCTCCGAACAGTTCGATCGACCGCTCCACGATCCGGGCCGCGACATCGAAGGCGCTCGGGAGCAGCGACTCGCGGAGAATCACCGGAACGTTCCCCGTCACGACGAACGTCGGGCGGATCCCGGCCTTCAAGAGCTCCTCCTGAGCGCCGAGCTTGTAGAGCTCGTCGATGTTCGCCTCGTCCCGGCGGTCCATCCCGAGGAGCTCGAGCGAGCCGTGCCCGACCCGGTAGCCGCGGTCCGAGAGCGGGGAGTAGAAGAAGTGCATGTAGTACCGAGTGCCCAGCACGTACTCCTGGATCACGTGCGGCCCGGTCGGCGTGAACTCTTCGAGCTGCCGGCGGTTCTTCGCAAGGAAGAACCCCTTGCCGCCTTTCGCGCCGTAGTACTTCACAATCACCGGCCCGTCGACGTCGGAGGGCCCCTCGAAGCGGCGCGGCATCGGGACCCCGGCGGATTCGAGCCACTCCCGCTCCTTCTCCCGGTCGGACTCCCAGCCGAGAACGGCCCGGTTCCCGAACACGGGAACGTCGAGGGCACCGAACGCTTCGGGCCCGACGTACTCGACGAACGAGCCATGCGGGATCACGATCGCCCCGGCCTCGCGTAGCTTCTCGGCGGCCGAGGGAAGGTCCTTCGCCCGGGGCACCGACAGGAACCGGTCGGGTCGCGCCAGCGGGAACGCGTCGTAGAATTTCGGGGGCGGGCCGACCGAAATCCCCAGGGTCGAGAACCCAAGGGCCCGGGCGCCGTGGAAGATCTGGAGCGACGAGTGGGAACACAACGTCGCGATGGTGGGCTTGCGCCCCTTCAGCGACGCGAGGCGGGACTCAGAAGCGAGGGGAATCCCCATACGGGGAGGTACCGGGAACGCAACATAGCCTTTGCGCGGGAGGAGGGAGCTCAGCTCTCCGAAGCGCCGTTCTCCAGCTCCCAGTACCACTTCACGCGGCGAGCCCCGGTCTCGGCGACCTTCCTCCGAAGCTCGGGGTCCACGGCCGGGTCCCGCACGAGCCGTCGGACCTCTTCCGGGGTCCCGGAAGGGACCCGGGCCGATAGTCCGGAGCGCTCGAGGAGAGGTCGGACGTGGTCGAGGGAGTACTGCCAGGCCTCCTCGCGCCGGCGGACCGCGACGGAACGGCTCCCGGGGACCCGGTGGACCCCGAGCTGCTCCGCGGCGCGATGCAGTTCCTCGGCGGTCCGGCGGAGCTCGGACTCGAGACGACCTTCCTCGGCGCGGAGCGCCTCGAACCGGTCGACCAGGGCGCGCAAGCGCTCGCCCTCGGCCGCGGGGACCGTCCGAAACTCCGGGCATCGGTCCCGGAAATCGCAACGGTTGCAGTGCCGTCCGGGGGTCGGCTCGAACGCCTCGGCGCGGATCCCGTCAAGGACGGTCCCGAGCCGGTCGTGGAGACCGGCGAGCGCGGCCGGTTCGCGGGGCGCGGTGTGGAGCGGCGTGAGCGACCGAAGATGGTAGAGCGTCAGCCCGTGGACCGGTTCGGCGTAGTTGCTCTCGACCAGGACCTGGTAGAGGCTCAACTGGTCGGAGTCGCGCGCGTCCTCGTTCGAGAGGTCGCGCGACGTCTTGTAGTCCACGATCTCGAGACCGCCGGACGGCGTGCGGTCAATCCGGTCGACGTAGCCGTGCACGGGGATTCCATCCCATCGAGCCTCGAGGTGCTCTTCGACGGCGACGGGGACCGGCCGCTCTCGGACGAGGAACTCGTAGTAGCGCAGGAGCAGCTCCCGCCCGAGCGCCCGGTACCGGGATTCCTCCTCCGGCGAAGTGTACCCCTCGCTCGACCACGCCCGGTCGTAGAGTTGCAACAGCTCGTCGGCCGTCATCCACCGCTCGGGGCTCGGTGGTCCCGTATGGCGGTGCCACTCGTCCAGCGTCCGCTGTCGGTCGTTCTCCCCGGCGCGACGCGCCGAGGGCACGACCAGCGGACCGACGAGCTCCTCGAGGACAGAATGGATGACCCGGCCGAACGTGAAGTACCCGCGGGGAGCCTCGGGGAGCTTCTCGACGTAGAGAAACCGCCAGCGGAGCGGGCACTCCTCGTACGTTCGAAACGAAGAGTAGCTCAGCGCCGGGACCGCAGGCACGGCCCGCGAGCGGCCGGGAGGTTCATCTGGTTTCCGGGGGCGTCGCCCCGGCGCGGCCACGGCCGATTCGGCGGTCCGAGTCTAGTGACCGGCAGCCGGAGCGCCGAGGTCCGCCTTCTCACCGGTCTCCACCGTCTCGGCGGGAAGCGTCCCGCGCGCCTGCGGGTTCGTCAGGTTCTTCGGGAGCCCCAGGAGCTCCAGGAGCTCCTTGTAGTGGTTGCGGATCGTCACCGGCGTCACGTTCGCGACGGCGGCGATGCGGTCCTGGCTCCTCGGCTCGCCCATCAGGTTCGACGCGATGTAGATGATCGTCGCGAGGATGCCGTTCGGGAGCACGCCGCTCGTCGAGTAAACCTGCTCGACCTGCTCGAGCAGCGAGAGGACCTTCTGGCGGACCTCCTTCGAGAGGTTGAGGTCCTGCGTGAATCGGACGAGGTAGTCCCGCGGCTCGACCGGCTTGAGACCGAGCTTGA
>CAZCNZ010000162.1:0-2519 GCA_964500245.1 uncultured Thermoplasmatales archaeon
CGGTACCGCGCGAAGCGGCGAGAGGTCGCCATGAGCTCCCTCGGGTCGGGGGAACGCATGTCTCGGATATGGACTCTGCCTCGGCCGTGGCCGTGCCTCGAGGGCCCACGAACTTTTGCTTCCGCCGGCGTTGATCGCTCCCGAAGGGGGTGGCCGGCGGGCCGTCGGTCGACAACAATAGCTATGGTATCAACTATAGTCTAAATTCAAACTCTATATATGCAGACCTGCGCTTCGACCGGTCGATGAAGACCAAGAACCTGGCCGGGAGCGACCCGGCCGTTCGGGACGGGCCGTCCGAAGCATTGAGCGGCCCCCTCCCGCCGCCGAAAGAAGGGCGAGCCTCGTCTCCCGCCCGCCCCCCGAACACCCTCGCTCGAAGGGCCGAAATCCTGGCGGACGCCTCCGAGCTCGAAGGCGCCGTCCTGCAGGTCGGCCGAGGGGAGCCGTCCGAGCACCTGTTCCGGCGCCTCCTCGGGGCGTACCTCGCCGGAGCACGCGAGTTCGTCGTCCGGGAACGCCCCGCCATCACCGCGAGCACGCGGGAAGTCATCCGCTCGTTCTGCCGCCGGACCCGTCAACCCGAGATCATCTCGGACGAGGCGGGAGTCCTCCACCTCAGGGACCTGGCGTTCGAGAGCCCGATCCCCCTCGAGCAGCGGATCGCTCGGATGGGTCGTCTGGTCGTCGATTTCCATCGCGAGGCGGTCGAGAGCTGGTCTCACCTGCCGTTCTCCGAGGACGGCTACTGGGAGCGCCGGGACGACGAGATCGACCGGGAGGCCTGGTACGTCGAACGGGTGGCGGCGATCCGCCTGAACGCGGCCGGCCGAGGGTCGGAGTGGCTCGGGCTCTGGACCACCGCGCGCAGTCTCGAACGGATCGCGGACCACGCGGTCGTGATCGGAGAAGTGGGCCGACAGCTGGTCGACCTCACGAGCGGTAATGGTCCGGTCACTTCGCTCAAGCAGTTCCACCGCCAGGCGATGGAGCACCTCGAAGGCGTGCTGCAGGCCTCCGATGGGGCCACCGCGAACGACCTCCTCGACCTCGGGGAGGCGCTCCAATCCTCGGGACGGGCCCTTTCGGACCGGCTCCTGCCCGCGGTGGGGGGCGGCACCATGCCTCCCGCGACAGCGGCGGCAGTCACCCGCATCCTCGAGTCGATCGGTCGGACCGTCGCCTACGCCCAGGACATCGCTCAGGTGGCGCTCGACCGGTGGACCCCGAGGGGAGAGGCGGACGGAAGGCTCCCCGGACGGCGAGCCGCCCCCGTACCTACGGTTTCTTCATAGTATCCATAGGGATTTTCTACCTCGACGCCTGCCCCCTAGCCCCCTCCGAACCCGTGGCGAACCGGCAACCTCATACGAACAGCATCCGCGTCATCGCGGTCCGCCACGGGCCGGCCGAGGTCCGGGACCCTGCGCGCTGGCCGGACGACGACCTTCGCCCGCTCACCCGGAAGGGAGAGCAGGAGACTCGCCGGGCCGCGAAGGGCCTCGCCCACGTCCTCCGTTCCGCGGACCGACTCGCCTCCAGTTCGGCCGACCGCGCCCTCCGGACGGCGCAACTGATCCAGCGGGAGCTCGAGAAGGCGCCATCCCCTGAGACCTGGGAGGAACTCGCCCCCGGGAACCTCCCCACCCCGATCTTCGACCGACTCCGGCGCTCGGCGCGACCGAAGGAGACGGTCGTCATCGTTGGCCACGAACCCACCCTCGCGGAGTTCGTCGGCGAGGCATTGGTCGGGGAGGGGCTCTCCGTCGTCCACCTCACGAAGGGCGGCGCGGTCTGCCTCGAGTTCTCGAACTCAGTGCGCCCGGGGGCGGGACGTCTCGTCTGGTTGCTGACCCGTAAGCAGCTCGCCGCGGAACGCGACTAGCCCGCGGCCGGAGCGGGCGGAACCCTCGATTGGATTACGCGGGCCGCCGGGCTCGACGGGGCGAGGGGGGCGCGGCGCCGTAGAGCGGCGCGACCAGGCGCTGCACGTCCGTGTGGACCTGTTCGGGCATCCGGTTCGCGTCGACGTTCTGGAAGCCGTACTTCGCCGCCATCCACTCGAACTCCTTCGAGAGGAGGTCCTGGTAGAGGAAGAAACTCTCGAACAGGTCCCGGGAGAGGCAGAGGTCCATCCCGGACTCCCAGTAGTCGAGGGAGCCGTACTTCCCGATCGATCGGTGGAGGAGGATCTCCGGTCGGGCGTCCAGGAAGACGATGAGGTCGGGGCGGACGGCGAAGCCGTACATCTGCCGCGCGTACTCGCGGGAGGCCCCCCGGACGATCGCGCGGGCCATCAGCGTGTAGATGTACCGGTCGGCGAGCACCGTGCTCCCCGCGGCGAGGGCCGGGATGATCTTGTTCTCGAGCTGGTCCGCGAAGTCGGCCGCGTAGAGGAGGGCCAGCGTCGTCGACGCGAGCGTGTGGCCCTGCTTCGCCCGGTCGATCTCCTCGCTCACGAGGTCGGAGCGACGTAGGCCGGTGTCGACCACGGCATGCCCCTCGACCTCGAGCCACTC
>CAZCNZ010000163.1:0-6157 GCA_964500245.1 uncultured Thermoplasmatales archaeon
CCTCGAGGTCCCGGTGCTCCTCACGACCGGCACGGAGGACCGTGTCGTCCCCTGGACAAACTCGCTCTACCTCTACCGTCTCATCCCGAAGGCATCCCTCGTGCTGTTTCGCGGCCGCAACCATCTCCACCTTCTTGAGCGGCCGACCGAGTTCAACGACGTAGTGAGCCGGTTCCTGACGGGCGCTCCACCGGAGATCCTCCCGGGTTCGATCGAGGAGGTGCGGTAGATGACGGACGTCGGGGTCGTCTCCTACGGCCTCTACATCCCCCGCACCACGATGAGCGCGGCGGCGGTCGGCCGTCGCTTCCACCTCCCGCTCGCGGTCGTCCAGGAAAAGCAGGGGTTCACCCGGAAGCACGTGAGCGCGCCGAACGTGATGCCGAGCGACATGGCACGCCGGGCCGGCCGCGTCGCCCTCGAGCGGGCCCGGGCGAACGGGGTCGACCGGTCCGACATCGGCCTCGTGATCTGGTCCGGGTCGCAGTGGAAGGACTACCACGTGTGGCTCGCGAGCACCTTCCTCCAGGACCGGCTCGGAATCCCGGAATGCTTTGCGTTCGACGTCTCGGCGATGTGCGCCGGCTGCGTCTTCGGCCTCTACGCCGCGAAGAACTTCCTCCTCGCGGACCCCAACCTGCGCGCGGTCCTCCTCATTGGGGCCTCGAAGGAGTCGTACATGGTCTCTCCGGTGGCGCCCATGAGCCAGTGGATGGACAACTTCGCCGACGCGGGGTGGGCGGTCGTCGTGGCGAGGGACCATCCGAAGAACACGATCCTCGCCTCCGACTTCCTGAGCGACGGCTCCCTCTCCCGAGCCCCCGTGGAAGCCGGTGGCGGCGCGCGTCACCCGGTCTACCCGGCGTACGAACGGGAGGGGCAGGTCTTCGCCGAGACGCTGCTCAACGAGCGGTTCTTCCGTCGACGGATGGAACAGGTGTCGCTCCCGAACTTCCTGCGCGTCATCCGAACCTCGATCGAGCGGAGCGGGCTCACCGCTTCCGACATCCAGCTCCTGATCATCAACCACATGAAGCGGTCGTTCCACCACGCGATCGTCGATGGGATCGGCGTCCCTCCCGAACGCGCGATCTACCTCGAACCGTACGGCCACAGCCAGTCGGCGGACCAGTTCATGGCGCTCGACATCGCGCTCCACTCCGGCCGCTTCACCGACGGACCGGTCGTGATGGCGGCGGCCGGAAGCGGCTACGTCTGGGGCTCCACCGTGGTGAAGTGGGGGTAGGGTATGCGTCTCGACCTCTCCGCACGCCTCGCGCTCCGTTACGGGTCCCGCATCGCTTTGACCGATGCGAGCCGCGGCGGCTCGCTCTCGTTCGAGGAACTCGAGCGCCGCGCCGCGAGCGCCGCCGGGCGGCTGCACGCGCTCGGGGTCCACTCCGGGGACCGGATCTCGATCCTCTCTGGCCCGGACGTGGAGATGGTGGTGCTCCTCTTCGGCGCGCTCAAGCTCGGGGCCGTCCTCGTGCCCCACAACCTGCGGCTCACCCCCGCCGAATTCTCCGCGGACCTCGAGCGCATCCGACCGAGCCTCCTGGTTCGCGGACGGCTCGTGCCGGGCGAGCTCGCGTCGGTGACGGCCCCGGGACGCCCGACCGCGTCGCTCGACGAGTTGACTACTCGGTCCGAGGCGGCTCCCCCGTCCCGGCCCGACGAGCTTCCCGATTGGGAGGCCCCCGCGCTCGTCCTGTTCACGGGAGGCTCCACCGGCCGACCGAAGGGGGCGATCCTCAGCCTGCGGGCCCTCTTCATGAACGCCCTCAACACGGCCGAGGGCTGGAAGCTCACCGGCGACGACTCGACGATCACCGTGTTCCCGATGTTCCACACGGGCGGCTGGAACGTCCTGCTGCTCCCGCTGATGATCGTGGGTGGCCGCACCGTCTTCTTCGACCGGTTCGACCCGGTCGAGATCCTCCGTCTCATCGACGCCGAGAAGGCGACGATCCTCGGGGGGGTCCCGGCGATGTTCATCGACATGGTCGGCCGCCCCGAGTTCGCGAAGGCGTCGCTCGCGTCGCTGAGGTTCGCGAAGAGCGGCGGCGGGAACTCTCCGCCGGCGGTCGTGAAGTCGTTCCGGGACCGGGGGATCCCGTTCTACCAGGGGTACGGGCTCACGGAGGCGGGACCGAACCTCCTCTACTCGACGGCCGAGGACCTCGAGCGACCCGGGACGATCGGACGAACGAACCTGCTCTGCGAGATGCGGCTCGTCGACGAGCACGGCAACGACAGCGACCTCGGGGAACTCCTCGTCGGGGGACCGGTCCTCTTCTCCGGCTACCTCGACAACCCGGAGGCGACGGCGGCCGCGATGTCCGGTCCGTACGTTCGCACGGGGGACGTGTTGCGACGGGACGCGGACGGGTTCTACTATTTCGTCGGACGGACGAAGCTGATGTACAAGTCCGGCGGCGAGAACGTCTACATCGCCGAGGTCGAGCAGGTCCTCGAGACGCACCCTCTGGTCGTCGAGTCGGCGGTCATCGGTGTGCCGGACCCGAAGTGGGGGGAGGTCGGCCGGGCGTACCTGGTCGAACGCTCGCCGGTCGCCGACGACGACCTGAGGAGGTATATGCGCGAGCGTCTCGCCGCCTACAAGGTGCCGAAATCGTTCGTTCGCCTCCCCGAGATTCCCCACACCCGGGCCGGGAAGAAGGACTATCCGCTGCTCGTGCGGGAGGGAAAGAGCTGATGTCGGCCCGACCGGGGAGGAACGGGCGACGGCGCCTCTCGAGCCGGCCGGGGCGGAACCCTCCTTCCCCCGGAACCCACGGCAAGACCGAGCGGGGCCAGCGTACGCGCCTTAAGATCCTCCGCGCGGCCGAGAAGGTGTTCGGGGACGAAGGGTTCTACGACGCACGGATCTCGGAGATCACGCGCACGGCGGGGGTAGCGGCCGGTACGTTCTACCTCTACTTCCAGTCGAAGGAGGAGTTGATGCGGGCGCTGATCCAGCAGATCAACCACGACCTCCGTCGGGCGCTCTCGGAGGGGACGGACCACCTTTCGAACCGGGCCGACGCCGAGGTGCGCGGGTTCGAGATCTTCTTCTACGACTTCCTTCCGCGCCACCGCAAGCTCTACCGGATCATCAAGCAGGCGGAGTTCGCGGACCCTCCGATCTACGAGTGGTACTACTACCGAATCGCGAACGGATACGCCCGACGGCTGCGTGCGGCGATGGACCGGGGAGAGTTCCGCGACTGGGACGAGGACCTCGCCGCCTGCGCGTTGATGGGTATCGCCGAGTTCGTCGCGATGCGCTACGTCTCCTGGGGGGACGGCCTTCCCCGCAAGAAGCTGCGGGAGCTGATGGAGTTCATCCTCGGAGGCCTTCGCGTTGCTAACGGTTCGAAATGGTCGGTCCCGGTGGGCTCCGCGGCGACGCTCCCACCGACCACGATCAGCCCTATCGTCGTCCGGCGGGCTCGAGGGGCGACCGGACCGGCCCGCGGGAGCCGGCGCTAGGAGAGCGCTCGCGGACAGGTCCCGTGACGGGGGGCCTAAATACCGAGACGGGGTCCGAACCGGGATGACCGCCCGTCGTCGATCTCCGGCACGGAAATCCCCGGTGCGGATTCGCGTCCCCCCGGAGCTGCGGATTGAGGCGCCGACCCCGCGGGTCATCCGGGTCGACCTGGTCGAGGACCCGCATGCCCACATCGTCTGCCGCGCGTGCGGTCGGATCCAGAGCGTCGAATTGACCGAACTCGACCGACACTTCCTCACCGAACTCGCCGGCCACCACCCGGACGGCTGGAGCGTGGACGGGATCGCGTTCTCCTTGATGGGAGCCTGCCGCCGGTGCCGCGAGGGCCCGCCTCCGTGAGCGGTTCGCCGGGTGACGGCGAAGAGGGATGACCGGATTCTTCACTTCGCCGCGAATCGCCTGGGGACCGGGCGCCGTCGAACAGTTGAGCGGCCTCGGTGCCCGCCGGGCCGCCGTCGTGGTCGACCCGGTCGTCGCCGCCCACCACGGGCACCAGCGGGTCATCGAGGAACTCGCGAAATCCGAGACGACCGTCGAGGTGATCGACGCCGGGACGGAGGCCGACCGGCTGGATTCGGTGGGGGAACTCGCGAAACGCCTCACGGCCTTCGGGCCGGACTGGCTCGTGGCGGTGGGCGGGGGCCGCACGCTCGACGGCGCGAAGGCCGCGCGTCTCCTCGTCGAGAACCCCGACCTCTCGATCTCCACCTTACCGCCCGTGCTCGAGCTCCCCGACCCGCCGCACTGCCGTCTCGCCGCCGTCCCGACCACGAGCGGAAGCGGCAGTGAGGCGAGCTGGACCGTCGACCTCCGCTCCCTCGAGGAGGAGCCGATCGAGCTGGCCCATCGAGCGTTGGCCCCCGATTGGGCGATCGTGGACGCGGGGTTCGCGAGCATGCTCTCGAACGACCTCCGCCGCGACGGCGGCCTCGAAGCGCTCACGCAGGCGGTGGAGGCGTACCTCTCGGCCTGGGCGAACCCGTTCTCGGACGCGTTGGCGCTCTATGTCGTCCGGACGGTCTTCGAGCGATTGCCGCACGCGCTCAGATGGAGCGACGACCCGGACGCGAAGGAGGCCCTGCACTTCGCCGCCACGCTCGCCGGGCTCGCCGCCTCGAACGCCCAACGGGGCGTCGCCCACGCGCTCGCGCGGGCACTCGTGCCCCCGACCGGAATCCCGTATGGACGCCTGATGGGAATCCTCCTCCCCCGGGTGCTCGAGTTCGACCGGCCCTCCGCCCGGGACCGGATCGAGACGCTCTCGCTCGCCGTCCATTTCGCGGACGACCGGTCGCCGGTCCCGTTCGAAGTGAGGTTGGCCCGGCTCTTCGAGAACCTTCGGGTTCCGGGGTCGCTCGAGGCGGTCGGGGTCGACCGCTCGCACCTCGAGGCGGCCCGCCCCCGCATCGTTGCGAACGCCCTCCGCTCACCGGCGGTGCTCGCGAACCCGCAGGTCCCCGGAGAACGCGAAGTGGAACGGCTGTTGGTCGAGTCCTGGGGGCGCACAGGCCCCGCTCCGTAGCCGGCCCCTCCCAACCCCGGGGAGTCCGCGCTACGGGGTTTTGGTAGTCACCGCCTAAATATTCGAAAACGTCGGTTGTGCGTGACGTCATTTCCTGCCCAGTCCGGGCCGGACCCACCCCCAACGCCCTCGGACCCCCGCCAGATTCTGAACGCCCTCGACGGCGCGCGAATCCAGCGGTTCCACTTCCGAACGATCATCGTCGCCGGGATGGGGTTCTTCTCGGACGCCTACGACCTGTTCGTCATCTCGCTCGTCCTCCCGATCCTGGTCGCCCTGGCCCCGGGCGGCGCCATCGGGAAGACCGAACTCGCCTTCCTCGGCTCCTCGGCCCTGATGGGCGCAGCCGTCGGCCAGATCTTCTTCGGATGGCTCGGTGACCGACTCGGCCGCCGGAAGGTCTACGGACTCACCCTGACGATCATGGCGATCGCCGCCGTCGGGAGCGCGCTCAGCGTTCCGGTCGCGGGCCTCTCCACGGTCACCGTGCTGATCCTTTGGCGGTTCGTCCTCGGTGTCGGGGTCGGGGGCGACTACCCGCTCAGCGCCACCATCATGAGCGAGTATTCGAACGTGCAGAGTCGCGGCCGCCTCGTCGCGAGCGTCTTCGCCATGCAGGGGTTCGGCCTGCTCGTCGGGGCCGGCACGAGCCTCGCGGTGGTGTTCCTGGCGCCGAGCCTGGACATCGCCTGGCGCCTCATCCTCGGACTCGGAGCGGTCCCTGCACTCCTCACGATCTACTATCGAATCCGGATGCCGGAGACCCCGCGGTTCAGCCTCTCCCAAGGGGCGGTCGGTGAAGCCGCCCGCACGGTCGGGTCGATCACCGGGGTCACCGTGGCTCCCACGGGTTCCGTCCGAGCGTCCCGGGTCCCGCTGCGGCAGTTCTTCCGCTCCTATGGGTTGCTGATCTTCGGTACGGCCGCGACGTGGTTCCTCCTCGACGTCGCGTTTTACTCGACGAACATCTTCAACCCGCTCATCCTGAAGGAGATCGGGTTCGCGAACGCCTCCTCCTACCCGCCCCTCCAGCAGGTACGGCTGCTCGCCACCGGGAACGTCCTGATCGCGCTGTTTGCCTCCGTCCCCGGCTACTGGGCGGCGGTGGCCCTGATCGACCG
>CAZCNZ010000164.1:0-6731 GCA_964500245.1 uncultured Thermoplasmatales archaeon
TTCGGCTCGGGGTATCGGAGCTTCAGTCCCTTCAGGAACTCGACGAGGATGAAGGAAATCGCGAGGTTCCGGAACCACTTGTGGTCCGAGGGCAAGAGGTACCACGGCGCCCAGGCGGTGTTGGTCCGCTCGAGGACATCCTCGTAGGCCGCCTGATACTCGTCCCAGTACCGCCGCTCGTGGAAGTCCGCGAGGTTCAGTTTCCAGCGCTTCGTCGGGTCGTCGATGCGGTCCTGGAGACGGCGCGCCTGCTCCTCCCGGCTGATGTGGAGGAAGAACTTCAGGATCGAGTTCCCTTCGTCGACCAGCTCGTGCTCGAACGCGTTGATCGCGTCGAACCGCTTCGACCAGACCTTGTGGGGGACCAAGTGGTGGACCCGGGCGACGAGGACATCCTCGTAGTGGCTCCGGTTGAAGATCACGATCTCTCCCCGAGCGGGGGCGTCGCGGTGGATCCTCCAGAGGAAGTCGTGCGCGAGCTCCTCGGGGGTGGGCTGCTTGAACGAGCTGACACGCACCCCCTGCGGGTTGACGCCCTCGAAGACATGCCGAATGATCCCGTCCTTCCCGCTCGTGTCCATCCCTTGGAGGATGACCAGGAGGCCCCGCCGCGCGTCGGCGTAGAACAACTCCTGGAGGCGGTCGATCTCCGAGCGCCATGTCGGGAGCAGCGCTTCCGCCTTCCGCCTGCCCCCCGTCCACACCGAGGTGTCCTTCGCGTCGGAATGGGCGAGGTCGACGTTCACCCCGATGGGAAGCCTCATCCGGTCGAAGTTCGGGTTCATCCTGATCGCTCCCCCTCGGATCGGGCCGGGGGCTCCGACGCGTCGTGGGCTCGGTGAGCGTCACCGTTGCGGGACTCGTGAAGGATCTCGGGTAGCCTTCCTTGGGCGGCTTGGATTGCCGGCACGTCCCCACCGGGTCCGCGGAGGATGTAGGCGATCCCGACCGCCAACAGCCCACCGACGACCGGGCCCACGATGTACAACCACGCGTTCCCGAGGCTGTTGGTCACGAGGTCCGGGGCAATGGACCGGACGGGGTTCATCGAAGCGCCGCTGATGGGCGCTGCCCACAATCCGGCGAGGATGATGTACCCGCCGACCGCGAGCGCCGCGAGGGGACCGATGTTCTGCGCCTTGGAGGCGGTTCCCAGGATGGTGCTCACGAGCCCGACCGTCAAGACGATCTCGATGGCCAGGGCCTGGAAGTCCGTGATTCCCGGGCCGGGGTTCGTCGCTCCCAGGGACCCTACGTTCCCGAACAACCAGTAGAGGAAGAGGCACGCCATCGACCCGCCGATGAGCTGCGCCACGATGTAGCCCGGGACCCTCCTCCAGGGGAAGTCACCGCGGGCCGCGAAGGCGATGCTCACCGCCGGATTGAGATGGGCTCCCGAGGTCGCCCCCATGAACAGGATGATCGCCATCACCATGAGCCCCGGCGCCGCGACCATCGCCGCCAGGCTGAGTTTCCCCCCGCTCACGGCGTTGACGACCGGACCGCCCGCCGCCACGAGCACGAGGAGGAACGTCCCGAACGCTTCGGCGAAGAGGCGGCGACCCTCGAGCGACGGGTCTCGGAACTCCCGCTGAACGATCTCGAGCGGCCGGGTCCCGAACGAGCCACCGACGAACTCCGGCCCCGGGTGCTTTCGACCAGCGCTCACGGACCACCTCGACCACGCGGAATCGTCGTTAGAGTCATTCCGGGATACCCCTTGCTGGACCCGACGTTCCGGGCCCTTCCGCGGAGACGATAGCCCGGGTCAAATGCGTATCGTGAACCACCGCGCCGGGCGCGCCCCGCTCCATCGGTCCGGTTTCGACCTCCACACACACTCCGCGGATGGTCATCGAGCGTGAGCATCGCTTATTCGCGCGGATTTCTACACAACAGACAGTGACCGAACCGGCTCTTCCCTTGGAATCAGCGCCCGGCGCCGAACCCGTGGTGTTCGCGGAGAACCTCCGGCATTCGTACGACCGCCGCCACTTCGCGCTCGACGGGGTCAGCTTCACCGTCCGCCGGGGCGAGGTGTTCGGCTTGCTCGGCCGGAACGGCGCCGGGAAGTCGACCCTCATCAAGGCGATGACCACGTTGATCCGGCCGACCTCGGGAACGCTGCGGGTCCTCGGGTTCGACCCCCTTCACGAGGGCCAGAAAATCCGACAGCGGATCGGGGTGGTGCAGCAAGGGGAATCGTTCGACTTTACGACGGTTCAGCGGAACCTCGACCTCTATGGGGTGCTCTGGGGGGTGCCGAAAACCGAACGGGTCCGCCGGCGGGAACGACTCCTCGAGCAGTTCGGGATCTCCGACATCCGCAAGCGGCGTGCGTTCGACATTTCGGGCGGTCAGAAGCGCCGCGTCCAGGTGGCCCGGGAGTTCATGCACGACATGGACGTCCTGTTCCTGGACGAACCGACCGTCGGGCTCGACGTGATCATGCGTCGAACGCTCCTCGACTCGGTCCGGGACGAGGTCCGACGCGGCCTCACGGTCGTCTTCACCACCCACAACCTCGAGGAGGCCGACTACCTCTGTGACCGCGCCGCGGTGATCGACGAGGGGAAGATCCTCGTCCTCGACTCGATCTCGAACTTGAAGCGTCTCTATGGCGGAAAAAAGACGATCGACATCACTATCGGGAACGGCGAGGCGGCGGGATTCTTCTCGACGCTCACCCATCGACTTGGCGCCCAGGCAACCGTGACCGTGAACGGCGCGTCAGCCGTCATCCTCACCGACGACCCAAAAGACGCTCTCTCGAAGATCGCGGAACTTTCCCAGACCGGGGGAGTCCAGCTCGAGTGGCTAAACGTCCGCCAGAACACTCTCGAAGACGTCTTCTTGCGCCAGGTGGGCCACCACGGAGGAACGAACAATGGCGCTGCCTAACGTCCTCCGGCTAGTCTATCGGAACATCTTTGTTAACACCGACCCGGGGAGCCTCGTCATTCTGATCGGTCTTCCCGCAATGTACCTCGTCTTCTTCGGTTACGGATTCCAGTCCGTCGCCTCCGCGGGCGGCGCGGGACTGAGCTACCTTACGTACCTCACACCTGGAATCATGTCGTTCCAGGTGGTGATGGCCGGCACCGTCGGGGGCAGCATGCTGTGGGCCGACCGGCGGTGGGGAATGCTGTCCCAGCTCCTCATGGGCCCGTTCACGCGGCTGCAGTACCTCTTCGGCATCATGCTCACGTCCGTGCTGTTCGGGCTCGCCGGATCGGCGGTCATGCTGGTGGTCGCGTACGCCCTCCTCGGTGCGGTCCCAACTGAGCTCGTCGCGCTCGCAGTGATCTTCGCGTCGATCACCGTGGGGTCGGTGTTCTTCGGCGCGTTCATGCTCTACCTCGCCGCCCTCGTGAAGTCGAACACCGCGTACAACAGTATCCAGATCCTCCTGATCTTCGTCGTCAACTTCGCGAGTACCGTATTCTACCCGCTCTCGAGCGGCCTCCCCGTGGCCCTCCGCGTGCTCTTTGAGGTGAACCCGCTCACTTACGTCGCGGACGCGGTCCGGGGCGCCTACTCGAGCAACCTGACCCCGACCGACGTCTATCAGATGTTGGTCCTGTTCGTCGAGACGGTAGTGATACTTTTCCTCGCGACCCGAGCTTACATGCGATCGGACGTCTCCTACGAGTAGGCTTCGGGTCGATTCGACCGATCGACGCAGGACCCTGTCGCGGCGGCATTGCTCGAGCGACAAGAGACCCGGTTTGGGCACGAAACCGGGTTATTCGTCGTCCGTGGAGACCTCGGCGCAACAATAGGGGTATATACGTATTGGAGACCCTGTACAATGCTCGACAACCGGGGAATCCTCGGGGAGCAGTCCAATGGCTTCGAAGGTATCGCAGAGGGCGGTCTATCTTGCCACGGCGGCAATCGTTCTAGCGATGGTGGGGGGCTTCGCCCTGGCGACGATGGCCCTGGGCGGCACCAGCACCAGCTACCAGGGATCGCAGACCACTACCGTGACGTCCTTGCCGGGACTTAATTGGAACTTTACGACCCTCACACAGGTCAATGTCTCGACGCAGTTCGCGCAACCGTGCGGCACGACCGCGGCGACGGCCTGCGATGTCACTACCGTGGCAAAAGCAGTCTGCGCCGGGAGTTTCAGTGCCTCTCTTTGTGTGTCGAGCGATTACATCGAACAGGTGAATCTCACGACCGTCACCCACACGCCTTTCTTCGGGGCCACTTACCCGGTGGTCGTCTCCTTTACCATGTCTGTCACGGGAACGCCGTTTGGCGGAACCCAGGGGACCTACCAGGGAGCGCCCGTTTACTTCACCGAAACTGCGTCCAACACCATTACCTACATCGCTCTCGACTTTGACGTCGGCGGCCTTGCTCACGGGCCGGGCAGTGTGACCTCGGTGAGTGTGGTCGTCACGGCTTCGTCCTAGAGAGACGCACGTCCACTCCAGTCCCGATTTCCGGGGCTCTGAAGGCGAGCCCAGGCAGGAGGGTGACTCCCCCCGGGGCCCCGGCTCAAAGGGGAAAGAAAAGAGCCTTGACGTCTTGGAGGCTGAGACGGGGCGCACGTCCGTGAAGCGGCATGTCGACAACTTCGAGGGAGCGTTCCCGCTCCTGCTGATCGGAAGCGTGCTGATCCTTTACGCGGGGATTCTCGCAAGCCAAGAGATCGGCACCAAGACGTCCCATCTACCGCTCTGGGGCCTCCTCGGAGGTGTGGGAGCGGTGATTGTTGGTGCGGGCATCTACTCCACATTCCTCGTGCCGAGCGGGTCCGAGGGACCCGGCTCGCGAGAGGACTGGGTGACCGTTCCCCGGTCAGAATGGGAAGGGCGTCAAGACCGCCGACGTGTTCCGGAAGCGGACTCTTCCCGGGAAGAACCGATCTGGTGGGAGGGACCTCCGGCTCGACCAGACATCCCCTCATCCCGCTCGACGCGAGCGCCACGACCACCCTCTCTCCCAGGCGTCCGGGCCGTACCCGGGGCACCCGCCGGTGTGGTCTCCCCCACGGAAGCGCCGAAGGGTCCCACCCCAGCCGCACGACGCCGCTACTCGCTTCAGGAACTGAGACGGACCCTCGATGAACTCGAAGCGCTCGAGAGCGATACCCCGAAGTCCCCGTCCCGTCGGACGAACCGACCTTGGGCGACGGGCCCTCTCGATTGCGCAGACTGCGACCGGCGTTTCGCGGACGGGGCCCGCCCGGTTCGGTGCGTCGGATGCGGACGGGGGCTCTGTTCAAAATGCGCTGCCTCCTCGCGTTCCGAGGACGGCGAGCTCCGTTGCAACGATTGCCGCGCGGTTGCGACCTGAGGGGCAGCTCGGATCGAAGGACCGTTGTCGTCCGGCCCTCCCGCAGTGCTTTGTAGAGCATGTCTAGTCGACGGACTGTGAGCACCGCCACCCCGGCCCGTTCCCGTCCCGAACGCGCCCTGCCGAAGGCGATCTTCTTCGACATGGACGATACGATATTCGACCACTCGATGACGTGCCGACGGGCGCTTGCTGCGTTGCGCCGAACGGAGCCCCGGCTTCACGGTTCGAGTCTCGACGTCCTGTGGCACGAGTACCAGCGCTTGCTCGACCTCGTCCAGCCGGAGGTCCTCGCCGGCCGCGTCACTATCCAGCAGGCTCGAGTCGAACGGTTTCGCCGGCTCGCCACGTTCTGTGGTGGCGAGATTTCGATCGACGAGGCGACCGCCCTCTCCGGACGCTATCGGGCCCACTACCAGGAGTTGCGCCGGACCGTCCCGGGAGTTCGAGGGGTCCTCGAACGACTGCGGGGACGGGCCGTCATCGGGGTGGTCACGAACAACGAAGTCGCTGAGCAGGAGGAGAAGCTCGACCACTTCCGGTTGCGTCCCCTCATCGACTTCATGATCGTCTCTGCCGGGGTGGGCGTCGCAAAGCCGGACCCGGGCATCTTCCGCCTCGCGCTGGATCGGGCCGGGGCGCTTCCCGAGGAGACGGCGATGATCGGCGACTCCTGGAGGAGCGACATCGTCGGCGCGAGGAATGCCGGGATCCGTCCCGTGTGGTTCAACCGGTTCCATCTTTCCGCACCGGACCCGTGGCCCGTGCGGCAGGTCGATTCGTTCCGCTCGCCCGCGCGAACGGAAGCCGTGCTCGCCGGGGACGCGGTCGGGGGATCGGCGGGGCGGTAGCCCCGCCTCCGCGCGCATTATATCGGGCCCGCCGATGGCCGGGCGATGGGCGGAGCCCGGGAATCGTGGCAGGCCGTCGCCCGCCGTACGCTTCCGGCGATGCGGGCGTGGCGGGAGGCGTTCCACCGGGAGCCGGAGCTCTCCCTCCAGGAATCTCGAACTCAGGAGAAGGTCGTCGCTGCCCTGACCGAACTCAGAATCCCGTTCCGCACCTTCGACCGCTTCCATGGGGTCGTCGGAATGATCGGCGGCGACCGCTCGGGACCGGTCGTTGCACTACGGGCCGATATGGACGGCCTTCCGGTGACCGAGCGCACCGGTCTCTCCTTCGAGTCGCGCTACCCGGGGAAGATGCACGCCTGCGGCCACGACGTACACATGTCGGCGCTGCTCGGCGCGGCCGCGATGCTGGTGCGCAGCGGCCGGTCGACCGGGGGCCCGGTGAAACTTCTTTTCCAGCCGGCCGAAGAGGAAGGAGACCGGGGCGGCGCCCTCCCCCTCATCGAACGGGGGTGCCTCGAGGACCCTAAGGTCGATTACGTGGTGGGTCAGCACGTCGATCCGGCGCTC
>CAZCNZ010000165.1:0-2729 GCA_964500245.1 uncultured Thermoplasmatales archaeon
GGTGCACAGCATGTAGTAGTCGTCGACGCCGACGTTGACATCGACCTCGAAGGCGTTGAAGCTCCCGCGGCGGATCCCCCCGCCGAGCAGCCCGTCGAAGTCGGGGATGCCGGTCGAGTAGTACCGCTCCTGGTCGGAGACCGGCTTCCAGGGGCCGTTCGCGACCGCTCCGGCGGTGTTCGGCGCGTTCCCGAGCGCCTCGAACCGCCCGCCGTTCAGCGTCACCGCGTAGCGCGCGCGTCCGATGTTCGTCGCGCGCAGCTTCTCGAGCCTCAGGTGGCGGACACGGCGCTCGTCGAGTTCCTCCCGCTGGATGGAGATCAGCCCGTCGACGAGGTACTCGATCCCTCCGGCCTCGGGCTTTTCGAGGATCATCACGACGTCGGTGCTCGACGCCTCGACGAGGTCCTTCTGGAGGGCCATCACGAACTCTTCCATCTCGAGTCCGTACTTGTGGGTCACACCCTCGAGCGAGTCGATGACGAGGAGCGACTTCTCCGGAAGGGCGCGCTCGATGCGCTGGTAGACGTTCTCCACCTCGGGCATCGGGCTCCGCTTCAACAGCGCGGTGAGGTGCGTCCGGTCGACCCGGGTCGGTGGGCCCCGTTCCTGGCCGAAGCTCGCGAGGACTTCGCGCCCTGCCCGGACCTTCCGCTGCTCGGGCTCGGGCAGTTCGACCTCGCGGGACTTCCCGGAGGCCTGGAGCGCGTCGAGGAACAGCTTGGCCGCGTCGAGGACGCGCGTGCGCATCTCCGACGCCTTGAGCCACGGGAACTGGCGGAACAGCGCCTCGTCCCCTATGCGCGTCGAGAGGTAGTACGACCGGTTCGGTTGGCCCACGCGCTCGAGCAGTTCAAGCCCGAAGGTCGTCTTCCCGGTCCCTGCGCCACCCTTGATGATCAGGGAACGCCCGCCCTTCCCGCTCAGGAAGGTGATCACCTCGGACGGCACCCCGCCCACGGTACTCCCCTCGTTCGCGGTCATGCTAGATGCCTGATCCACGGACGGAGCGCGGGTCTCGAAACCCAACGAACCATTCCGTATCCCGTGCCATCATGGGGGACTTCCTAAAGTAAAGCTTTCGCACCGAAGAGAAGGGCGCCGGTTATCCTTCCGCGGCCGCGCGACGGGCGGCTTTTCGAGCGAGTTCGAGCGCGCTCGCAAGGGGCGCCCCCGGGTCTCCCACCGCGGTCGCCGCGGACGCGTTGCCACCGCCCTTACCGGCGAACTCGCTCTTGCCGGCATCGAGGGCCACCTGGGCGGAGACCTTCGACTCGGTCGAGCCGACGAAGAGGAGCCCGCGACCGTCGCGCTCGCTCGCGAGGAGAGCGACTCGGTGCCCCTCCTTCGTGAGCAGCCGGGAGAGTTCCATCATCTCGTTGCGGTCGAGGTCGACCGTCGCCACGACGAGCGTGGTCGCTCCGACGACCTCGGTCGCGGCGGGGTCGGCCAAGAGCCGCGTCGCGGTCGCCCCGAGGTTCTCCTTCCGCTGTTCCCGGGTCGCCTTGCGGGACTCCTCGACCTCGGTGAGCAGTCGATCGATCCCGTCGGGCAGCTGGTTCACCGGCACGCCGAGCCGGTGGGCCGCTTCGGAAAGGACCGCCTCGTGCTCGTCCCGCACGTCGAGCGCGCGCTCGCCGCTCACGTACGTGAGGCGAACGACTCCGTCCTGGATCCGTTCGACGTCGAGGATGGCGATCGCCCCGACCTCGCTCGTGTGGGTGCAGTGCGTTCCGCCGCACGCCTCCACGTCGAACCCTTCGACCTCCACGATCCGCAGGTCCTTCCCCGGCACGGCCCCGCCCTGGTAGAGCGTGAAGCCGAACCGTCGCTCGGCCTCGCCGCGGGTCTCGAAGTAGCTCTTGACCGGTCGGTCCTCCCGGACGATCTGGTTCACCCGTCGCTCGACCTTGTGAAGTTCTTCTTTCGTGAGGCCCCGGTAGTGCGTCACGTCGATCCGAGCCGCTTCCGGGCCCTTGTACGCCCCCGCCTGCCAGACGTGGGGGCCGAGGACCTCCCGGAGCGCGCCGTTCAGGAGGTGGGTCGCAGTGTGATGTTGCATCAGCTGCGTGCGCCGTGCGACATCGACCTTGGCGCGGACCCGTTCCCCTACGGCGAACGGCGACGCACGTTCGAGCCGGTGGACGACCCACGGTCCGCGGTGGCCCACGTCGACCACCTCGAGGTCCCCGAGGGAACCCTTGTCGGTCACCTGGCCGCCGCCAGTGGGGTAGAAGTACGTCCGGTCGAGCGCGACGAACGGTCCTTGCGTCCAGACGACGTGCGCTTCGAAGTTCGTCGTGTACGGGTCCAGGTAGTACAGGACCTCGGTCGGAGGGGTAGCGGTCGGGACCTCGGGGACGCCCTCGGTCGTTTCCACGTACTCGGTGGTCGGCCGCTCGTTCTCGTGCCGTTCGGCGACGCGGGCGTAGAAGTCGTCCGGAATCTTCGGGGGCTGACTCAGTTCCTCGACCGCGAGGTCCGGTGGGACACCGAGCGAGTCGTACCACTCGATGAGGGTCTCCTCCCCGACCCGCCCTCCGCTCGAGCGGAGGCGCTCCTCGTACCGCCGGATCACCTGCCGAGCCCGCCCGATCGAGTCCTCGTACCGCTCGACCTCGGCGAGCACGACCTTCTTGAGGTCGTCCCGGTGGGCTCCGACCTCAGGGAAGTCGCGCGCGATCTCCCGGCCCACCCGGTCGAGGATGGCGAGGAGTTCGGGCGCTTCC
>CAZCNZ010000166.1:0-14374 GCA_964500245.1 uncultured Thermoplasmatales archaeon
GTCCAGAGGAACGCCGCGAGGCCGCGGAAGGCGTGGGTGGGAGCGGCGAACTCAGTAGTCCTCATCGATCGACCGCCCGACGACCCTCAGGAACGCCTCCTCGAGCGTGACCGGGCCGACGGTCGCGAGGAGCTTCGAGCGCACCGCGAGGTCCATCAGCTCGCCCAGCCGCTCGGGGTTGACGATGATCGTGAGGGCGTCCCCCTCGACGACGCACGAACCGAACGAGCGGAACGACTCCGTCATTGAGGCCCCGCCCGGGAGCAGCACCTTGACGGTGCCCCCGACCGATCGCTTCAGGTCCTCGGCGGTTCCCGAGATGAGCACCCGACCGCGCTCGACGATGTACAGGCGGTGGCTCAACGCCTCCGCCTCGTCGAGGTAGTGGGTCGTGAGCAGGATCGTCGAGCCTCGCTGGGTGAGCGTTCGTAGCGAGTCCCAGACGGAGCGGCGGGCGAACGGGTCCATCCCGATCGTCGGCTCGTCCAGGAACAGCAGCGGGGCCTCGGTCGCGATCACCGTGGCGACCATCGCCCGCTGACGCTGTCCTCCCGAGAGCGTGACCGACAGGCGGTCGGCGCATTCGAGCAACCCCATCTTGTCGAGCGCCTCCTCGGTCCGCGACTTCGCCACCTCGCGCCCGAGCCCACGGGCACGAAGGTAGGTGTAGACCTGCTCCCGCGGCGTCAGGTGGAAGAACGGCTTCCCTTCCTGGGGGACGACGGCGATGTACGGCCGTGCCTTCTCGGGCGTCTGGTCGACGTCGAAGCCGAACACCTGGATTCGGCCGGAGGTGGGCCGCAGGAGGGTCGAGGCGATCTTGAGGAACGTGGTCTTTCCCGCGCCGTTTCGACCTAGGAGCGCGACGCGCTCGCCGCGACGCACCTCGAGCGAGACCCCGGCGAGGGCCTCGACCGGCGGGGCGCCCTTCGAGTGGTAGACCTTGCGGAGGCTGTCGCTCTGCAACGCGGCTTCGGTCATCTCAAAGTGCGCCTCCGGGCGTGGGCGCTGGGAGCCTCAAAGGAATACGCAGGACGCGAGCGTGCCTGTATGGGTCCCCGGGACTGATGAGGGCCCGACCCGTCTCCCTTCACAGCCCGCGGCGAGACAGAGGTCCGGCCGGCTCGTGGAGGAGGACGGCTCCTTCAACGCATCGGCGAAGGAAGTTCATGCATCCATCGACCCTGCGGCGACTTTAAGCTCTGCCCTCCATGCCGCTGCCCCCGGTACGTCGCCCGGGCTCGGGATGGGCCTCTAGTTCCCCGGCGACGAAGGCGGGGGTTCTTCGGGCAACACCGCCATCGAGGGAAGTTCGGTGTCCCCTACGAATACCTCGGGAAGCTCGGTCGGACGTAGACCCCGGGCCCGGCTCAAGTCGACCGGCAACAGGTCGGGCGAGCTCTCCCGCCAGCACAGGCGGGTGACCCAAGAGTACATCCACGTAGGGAGACCGACCGAGTTCGCGATCTGGCGAACATCCTGCCGGGTGAGCTCCCCGATCAGGATGAGAATCAGGAAGTAGACCACGAACCCGAGAATGACGCCGGCGGCCAGCTGGAAGTAGCGGTTGTGGGGGAGGAACCGGTTGAACTGCGACATGACGAAGAACCCGCCGGCGGCGCTCAGGACGATCCCGAGAATCGACCGCGGCTGGATGTGGACCCGGATGAGGGTCTCCATGAAGTACGTGTTCAGGGCGAGCGCCGCGATCGACGAAGCCAGCACCGCGATGGAGCCCGCCACCAGTCCGTTGCTCATGTGGAGCGGCGACCACGTGGGCATCAGGAGAAAGACCGCGCCGAACAGCACGGCCACCTGAGTGGACGTGATGTACAGCTCGAGACGCTGCCGCCCGATCGAGTTGATCGCCGTTTGCATGATCTGGCTCAACGCGAGCGGGATCGCCCCCACCGCGAGGATCGCGAGCGGAATCGCCCCGGGGCCTACGTACTGGAGGGACTGGAAGACGTTCAGGAAGACCGACCGATACGTCACGAGGGCGACGACGCCGGGCACCAGCAACATCGCCGAATAGCGAAGCGCCTGCCACGTCCCCCGACGTATCCGTTCGTACTCCTCCTGTCGGTGCAGTCCCGCGAGATACGGGAAGAGAGGGGTGGCCACCGCCGCGGGAATGGAAAGGGCGAGGATCCTCCAGCCGTTCGCGGCCAGGAAGACCGACAGCGAGAAGGCACCTAGGAAGACCGCCACGACGAGCGGGACCATGTTCGTCACGAGGTAGCTCAGCATGAGGCTCCCCATGAGGGGCCACGAGAACCGGAACATCCGGGCCGCCTCGCTCCAGCGGTACCGGCGGAAGAGTCGGGAGATCTCGGGAAGACAGTAGATCGCCGACGCGGCGGCGCCGATGGCGTACGCGGCGGTGATCCCGAGGATGTTCGGGAAGAAGAAGGCCACCACGAGGATTGCCGGCAACCGGGCGATCGCTTCGATCAGCGACGGGTACTGCGCCTTGACCGAGTTCCCGAGCCCGATGAAGAGCGAGTTATAAACGGTCGAGAACGACCAGAGCAGGGGCAACGTGAGGAACACTCCGAGGGACAGGAGCTCGGTGTTGTTCGGGGCGATCCGACTGCCGCCAATGGAGAGGGGCGCGACCCCGAACAGGATGACACCGGCGGCGGCCACCATCATCATGCGGACCAGGAGGTAGGTCGACGTGTTGTCGGTCGGGGGTTTCCCTCGCGCCAGGAAGTAGGTGTACGCGGTGCCGAGTCGAAGGTCTCCGACTCCGTTGATCGACGACCCGATCAACAGGAACAGCTGGGCGGTACCGAGGATGACGACGCCTTGGTGGGTGAGACCGAGGGTCTTGTAGAAGGCGATGCTCCCGAACAGCCCCAGCAACTGCGTCGCGAGGCTCGCCGCGAAGACCGCTCCCGAACTGATCGTGAGCGAGTAAGCGGCCTTCGGAACGGCCGGTGGTCCGGTCGGGGACGCCGAGGGCGGGGTCGTTTGGTCCACGGAGTACCGGCGGGGGCATGGCGGGCCCCGCTTCTTATCCCCGTCGGTGGAGGACGCCGCTCAGCTTCCGGGCCGAGAGGTCGGCGGTTCTTCTCCCCCGCGACGCTCGTAGAGCTCTACCCAAAGCCCGTCGGGGTCCGACAGGAAGACCAGGCGAACGTCGCCCTCTTCGAAGGGGGGGATCTCGAGACGGGCTCCCAGCGCCACCAGACGTTGCACGACTCCATCGAGGTCCGTGACGCGGAACCCGAGGTGGTCGAGTTCGTCTCCTTTGTGGTAGGGCGGGTCCCCGGGGTAGAAGTTCAGCTCCAGGATCGCGTGAGTTTCCGGATCGTAGAGCTCCTGCCACTGACCGCCCGCCGCCATGCGGCCGGCGAGCCCGACCTTGAGGCCCAGGCCCTCCGTGAAGAATCGAATGGCGCGGGCGAGGTTCCGCACTCGGACCCCGGTGTATTCGAGCGGCATCCTGACTGTCCCCGATCAGACTCTCTTCGGTCGGTGCCCCGGCGTTCTTTCGAACGAGAACCTGCGACCGGCTCAAGCACCGGAGTACTTCGCCTTGTTCATCCTTTCTGGCCCGGAAGGTGCCGCGCCCAACGGTCGGAGAGATGAGAGAGGTGGGAGCACGGGGATTTGAACCCCGATATGCGGGTCTCTCCGCGCGCTCCAGTCAATCGTCACGGGGGCGTTTCGCCCCTCCGCAGACCCTTGTCCCAGGGTGACCCGGAGTCACCCTGACTGGAGCCCGCTGGTCTGCCAGGTTAGCCTATGCTCCCTCCGCCGCGCGGGGGAGCCTCCAGAGAGATAGCCTTTTTCGTCGAGCGCCCGCCTCGTTGCGAGTCCCGCGGCCGGGGCCCGGAGCGCACGAAACGTTTATTTGAAAACACGTTTGACCAGAGTCTAATGCATTTGTCTACCCCGACCCCTGCCCCCGACCTGCCCCGCGGGACGGTTCCGCTCACGTGGGTCGTCGTCGGGGTGATCGTGGCGGCGGGCGTCCTCGTGGTCGGAGCCGCAGTGTACTTCGAGGGTCGCACGAGCTGCCCCTCGGGCTCGGACACGGTGACCGACGACCTCGGTCGCCAGGTCTGCGTCCCCGCGAACCCCCAGCGCGCGGTCGTGCTGGGACCCTCGATCATGGACTCGATGTTCCGGCTCGGACTTCGGGACCGCGTGGTAGGAGTGGACTGCTACGCGGCCGACCTCGGCGGGCTCTCTTCGGACTACTCTTCGGACCAGGTCGCGCTCTGGAACCTCTCCTCCTCGATGTGCGTCCAGACCGGCCCGACGTTCGATGTGGAGCAACTCCTTGCGCTCTCGCCCCAGGTCGTCCTCGCCGCCACGATCGTCTCCGTGGCGGCCGTCGAGGAGATCTCCCAGACCTACCACATCCCGGTCGTCATGCTCCAGCCGGCCACTCTGGAGGGGATCATCGCGGATGAGGAACTCCTCGGGGAGGTGTTCGACGTTCCTTCCGCCGCGGCGGCGCTGGTCACAACGCTCGAGGCGACGTTCGGCCGGGCGGCGGAGTTCCAGTCCGGCCTCCTCGCGAACGGCACCGCGCTCCCGACGGTCCTCATCACCTACTCGACCGACTCGAACGGGTACTGGACGTTTGGACCGGGCACCTTCGGAAACTCGCTCATCTCCCTCGCCAGTGGGATGAGTATCTCGGCAAACGCGTCGACCTTCTACCCCGAGCTCTCGGGGGAGCAGGTACTCGCGGCCAACCCGGAGTACCTCGTGTACGGGACCGGGTTCGGGCTCAATGAGTCGAGTTATTCCGGCGCCCCATTCTGGTCCCAGCTCTCGGCGACGCAGGATGGTCGGGCGGTCGGCATGGACTCGAACTACTTCACCGAGCCCGACCCGACCATGGTCCTCATCGGGCTCCCGCAGTTGACCGCCATCCTGCATCCCGACTCCTCGGTCTGAGGGAGCGGACCCGTGCGCGCGCCGACGGATGTTCCCCGGCGAGTCGCCGAGTCCGCTGCCCGACATCCCTGGACGCTCGGACTTCTTCTCGTGATCCTCGCGGTCGGGGTGTTTTTCTCCCCACTCCTCGGGACCGTGTCGATCGCCCCCGCCACGGTTCTCCGGATTCTGTTCCATCAGGTCTCGGGAGGGGCGCTGTTCGCGGACCCGTGCGCAGGGGCGAGCGTTCCCGCGAGCGGCTGCGCCGGCCTCATCGAAATCGTCTGGGACGCGCGGCTTTCGGAGATCATGCTCGCCGTGGTCGTCGGGGCGGCCCTCGGGATTTCCGGCGGTACCCTTCAGGGAGTGTTCCGAAACCCGCTCGCCGACCCGTTCCTGCTCGGAATCTCCTCGGGCGGCACTCTCGGGACCGCCGTGGTCGTCGTCTTCCGGATCGGGGTGGGGGAGCAGAACCTCCTGCTCCCCTTGTTCGCGTTCGTCGGGGCGATTGGGACGGGCGCGGTGATTCTCGTGGCCGCCCGCAGCCGGTTCGGTTCCGTGGAGACGTTGCTTCTCACGGGCGTCGCGCTCTCGAGCTTCCTCTCCGCGGTGTTGTCGCTATTGCTGCTCTACAGCCCGGCGGGGAGCCTCCAGGTCGACTTCTGGCTCCTCGGGAACCTCGGTGCCCTCGATTGGACCCAGGACGGGATCGCATTCGGTGTGGTGCTGGTCGCCGGAACCCTCCTCGCGACATATGGCCGGGAGCTGAACCTTCTCCAACTCGGGCCCGACGTGGCGCAGAGCCTGGGGGTGGACACGCGGAAAGTGCGTGTGCGCCTCCTCTTGCTCGCCTCCGTCGCGACCGCGGCCGCGGTCGCTTTCACCGGGATCATCGGGTTCGTCGGACTCGTTTCCCCGCACGTCGTGCGCCGCATCGCGGGGAACGACTATCGGCTGGTCCTCCCGGGGGCGGCCGTCGTCGGCGCGGGGTTCCTGCTTGCGGCCCGTGACCTATCGCTCGCGGCCTTTCCCGGCACGCTGCTTCCCATCGGAATCTTCACGTCGTTCGCCGGGGCCCCTTTCTTCGCGTATCTCCTCTTCCGACGCCGCGGACTCTCCACCATGGGGACGACATGACCGGACGTTCCGAGCTCGCGCTCCAGCTCCGTGCGGTCACGGTGCGGTTCGGAGAGCGGACCGCCCTCCACGAGGTCGACCTCGATATCCCCCGGGGGCAGTTCCTCGCGCTCGCCGGCCCGAACGGTTCCGGAAAGACCACCCTTCTCCGAGCGGTTCTCGGGTTCCTCACTCCCGACGCCGGCTCCCTTGAGCTGTTCGGGGACGATGTCCGGTCGCTGAATGTCGGTGAGCGGGCCCGCCGGGTCGCCTGGGTCCCCCAGGAAGAGAGCCCGCGGGACAACGTCCCCCTCCTCGACTACGTTCTCTACGGGCGCTACGCGCACCTCGGCCGGTTGCAGGGGGAGTCGGCCCGCGACCGCGAGGCCGCCATCGTGGCCCTGCGTCAGGTCGGCCTCGAGGAACGCGCTCGCGATGGGATCCTCTCGGTGAGCGGCGGGGAGCGGCAGCGCGCGATCCTCGCCCGGGCCCTCGTTCAGGACGCTCCGATGATCCTGCTCGACGAACCGACCAGCCACCTCGACATCGCTCACCAGATCGACTTTCTCACGCGGGTCCGCGAACTCTCCCGGGAGCGGGCGGTGACGGTCGTGGCGGCCCTGCATGACCTCAACCTCGCCGCCCGGTACGCCGACCGGATCGTCGTCCTCTCCCGGGGGCGCCGGGTGGCCGACGGGCCTCCGACCATCGTGCTCTCCGAGGAACTCCTCGCCCGGGTCTGGGGGGTCGTCGCCGACCTTCGGAGGGACCCGCGCACGGGAACCCCCTACCTCCTCCCGCACCATCTCGTGGCTCCGGCGGCGCCGGTTCCGGGGGCGTTCCTTGGCAAGGGGCCGGTCCATGTCGTCGGCGGCGGCGGGTCGGGTGAGCCGTATCTTCGGGCGCTCTCCGAGGCCGGCTACCGGGTCACCGCGGGGGCGCTCCACCTCCTCGACTCGGACCTCGAGGCGGCGGAAAGTCTGGGCGCGATCACCGCGGTCGAGGTTCCGTTCGCCCCGATCGGCGAGGAGGTGCGCTCGCGGCTGCGAACGCTCCTCGACTCGGCCACGGCGATCGTGGTCGCCCCTTTCCCGGTCGGTCCTTCGAACCTTCCGAACCTGGAAGAGATACGAAGGATGCTGGGCCGCGTGCCGGTACTGCTGGTGCGGAGAGCTCCCGGGGTCGAATGGGACTTCACCGGAGGGCAGGCCCGTGCCCTCGAGGAGGAACTTCGCCGGGGAGGCGCGCGCGAGGTCTCGGGTGTGGACGGGGCACTCGCTGCGCTCGCGGCGCCGGCGGCGGCACCGCCGGCTCCGCTCGCTCAGTGAGCGCGACGACGGGACTTCGCTCCCCCGGGCAGCGGGGCGACCTCGAGCGGAGGAGGGGACGGGCCGGCAAACTGGGCAAGCAGGTACGGGACCTGGCTCTCGAGGACCAGGATGTAGCTCGGCACCCCGAGCCGCGACGCTTCGAGGCATGCGCTCCCCACCGCGAACCTAAGGGCGGAGTCGATGCCCGCGTTCGAGAGAGCGTGGTACGCCTCGAGCCCTTCCGCCGCGACAAGGGCGAGCGGGTCGGTAGGGAGGCTCTGACGAACCCGACGGTCGAGTCGGGGGTCGGTCAGGTCGTCAGCCGTGAGCGTGCGCACGAGGATGGGCGCGGGCGTGAGCGGGACGATGCCCTCGAGGTCCGAGACCTCCACGAGCGAACCCTTGCGCCCGCCTTTGGGAACACGTCCCCGCGAGGGTCCCCCAGCTCCGGCCCGCGCCGAGAGGAGGCCGTGGCGGAGTTCGAGGGAAACGGCCGCCCCTTCGGCGAGGTCGTCGAGGGCAAGGGCCCGGGTGGACCGGATCACATGCACCCGCTCGATCCGCTCACGCAGGTCATCGCCCAGGCGCCGGAGTGTCTCGTGCAGCCATGCGACCCCTTCGACGGTCGGCCGGTACCGGCCGTCCTGGACGGTGACGAGGCCACGACGCCGGAGCTGGCGGAAGGAGTGCGACACCGCCTGGACCGTGAGCCCGAGCCGCTCGGCGATCGGGCGCAGCTGGCTCGGCTCCAGGGTGGCGCACTCGTAGAGGAAGAGGAGCTCGGTGACCGTCCCGCCCCGACGCAGGGTGGCCAACCCCGTTGTCTCGGGGGAACGAACCCCGACCACGGACCCGCGAGACGGCGCGGGAATAAAACGCTCTTTACCGGCCGGACAAGCAGGCTTGCCTACGCCGCGGCGGGCGGTCGACGGGCGGGAGAACGCGCGGCGGGGTGGGTCCGACGGATCTCCCGGATGCGGTCCCGGATCCGGGCGGCCTCCTCGAAGTCAAGACGCTCGGCGGCGAGCCGCATCTCCTCCTCGAGGTTTGTGAGGAGGAGCGGGAACTTATCTTTCCAGTACTTCCCGAGGCCGCTCGTGGAAAGGTCGCCGGACGGTGCCTCCTCCTCGGGCGCGAGCAGGGAGCGGACCTCCTTGCGAATCGACTCCGGAACGATATCGTGGTCCCGGTTGAAGTCGACCTGGGTCTGGCGCCGACGCGCCATCTCCTCGATCGCCCGCTTCATCGACCCCGTGACCCGGTCGGCGTAGAGGACGACCTTGCCGGCCACATTGCGGCTCGCGCGACCCGCGGTCTGCACGATCGAGGTCTCGCTCCTGAGGTAGCCCTCCTTGTCGGCGTCGAGGATCGCGACGAAGCTCACCTCGGGCAGATCGAGGCCCTCGCGCAGGAGGTTGATCCCGACCAGCACGTCGAACTCCCCGAGCCTAAGGTCGCGGAGGATCTCGACCCGCTTCATCGTCTCGACCTCCGAGTGGAGGTAGCGGACGCGGAACCCTTGGTGAGCGAGATAGTTCGCGAGCTCCTCGCTGGTCGCCTTCGTGAGGGTGGTCACGAGGGCCCGGTCCCCGCGCGCGATGCAGGCCCGGAGTTCTCCCATCAGGTCGGCGATGTGACCCTTCAACGGGCGGACCTCGATCGGAGGGTCGACGAGGCCCGTGGGCCGAATGATCTGCTCGACGAGACCCTTCGACGCCTTTCGCTCGAACGGCCCAGGCGTCGCCGAGACGAAGACCGTCTGGGAGACGTGCGTCAGGAACTCCGGGAACTTGAGCGGCCGATTGTCGCGCGCGGAGGGAAGGCGCCAGCCGAACTCGACTAAGTTGTCCTTGCGGCTCCGGTCCCCTTTGTACATCCCCTGAAGCTGCGGGATCGTCACGTGCGACTCGTCGATGAACGCGAGGAAGTCCTTCGGGAAGAAGTCGAGCAGCGTGTAGGGAGGTTCGCCCGCCCGCCGGCCGGCGAAATAGCGAGCGTAGTTCTCGATCCCCGAGCAGTAGCCGGTCTCCCGGATCATCTCGAGGTCGTAGTCGACCCGTCCCTTGAGCCGCTGCGCCTCCACGATCTTCTCCGCCCGCTCGAGCTCCTTGACCCGCGCGTCCCGCTCTTCCTCGATTTCGTGGAGGATCCCCCGGAGGCGCTCGTCCACGGTCAGGAAGTGGGTCGCCGGGAACACCACGAGGTCGTGGAGCGATCGGCGTTCCTCCCGGGTCACCGGGTCGAGCTCGACGATTTCGCGGATCGTGTTGCCCTCGAGGATGACGCGATGCACGGTCTCGCCGGCGCCCATGACGTCGATCGTCCCACCGCGGACGCTGAACCGCCCTCGCTTCAGCTCGACGTCGTTGCGGGAGTATTTCATCCGGACGAGCTGCTCGAGGAGCACCTGGCGGGAGATCTCCTGACCCACCGACAGCTCGACCACCGACGCACGGTAGTCCTCGGGCGACCCGAGGCCGTAGAGGCAGCTCACCGAGGCGACGATCACGACGTCGCGTCGCGTGAGCAACGCCTGCGTCGCCCGGTGGCGGAGGCGGTCGATCTCCTCGTTGATCGAGGCGTCCTTCTCGATGTAGAGGTCGATCTGCGGAACGTACGCTTCGGGCTGGTAGTAGTCGTAGTAGCTCACGAAGTACTCGACCGCGTTCTTCGGGAACAACGCCCGAAATTCGCTGACGAGCTGGGCGGCGAGCGTCTTGTTCGGGCTGATGACGAGCGTCGGCCGTTGGAGCCGCGCGATGGCATGGGCCATCGTGAACGTCTTGCCACTCCCCGTGACCCCGAGCAACGTCACGAACTTCTCGCCTCGTTCGATGCGTTCCACGATCTCGTCAATCGCGTGCGGTTGGTCGCCCTGAGGGGCGAGGTCCGTCTCGAGCTGGAAATGTCCGGGAAGCGGCGAGGCCACCCCGGTCGCGTCCTTCGGTCCGGTCATGGCACCGTGGGAAGCTCGACGAGCGCGCCCCGGTAGCCGCGCGGGTCGACGGCGACCGACGTGAAGCCGACCTGCGCGACCGCTCGAACGACTTGGCTCGACAGCGGTTCTTCGAGGAGACGAGGGACTTCGGTGGGATCGACCTCGATCCGGGCGACCCCTCCTCGCACCCGGACCCGGACGCGACGGAACCCGAGGTCGAGAAGGATCTGCTCGGCAGACTCGACCCGCGCGAGGAGTTCCGCGGAGACGGGTTCTCCGTGGGCGACTCGGGAGGCAAGGCAGGCGTCGGACGGCTGGTCCCAATTCGGGAGACCCCGTCGGTGGGCCTCCGACCGGACCTCTCGCTTTCCCCAACCGGCCCAGAGCAGCGGATGCTGGAAGCCGGCCTCGTCCATCGCACGGAGACCGGGCCGGTCGTCCTCGAGGTCGTCGCGTTGCACCCCATCGAGGTACTGGCGAGCCGCCCGTCTCGCCCCGAATGCGCGAAGCACGGAAGTCTCGACCGAACGGCAGTGGTAGCAGCGGTCCGGTCGGTTCTCGCGATACTCCTCCCGGGCCAACGGGTCGACCTCGAGTAGAACGTGCTCGATCCCTATGGCCGAGGCCACCCGCTGGGCGCGGGCGACCTCGGTTCGGGAGACCGCAGCCCCCGTGAGTGTCACCGCCACGGCCTCGGGTCCAAGGGCAGCGAATGCGAGGGACGCGACCAGCGAAGAGTCGACGCCGCCCGAGAGTGCCACCACGGCACGACCGCCTTCGGCGAGGTGGGCCTCGAGCTCCTCGGGGCACCGTGGGGACAGCGGGGCGGAGAGGGAGGTGGCCATCTCGATAATCTACCACACGCGGCGCATTACCCTTTCCTTCGCCCACGGCCGGCTGAGGTCGGAGGGGGCGCGGTCACGCAACTCCGGCCCGCTTCCGTTCGCAGCGTGCCTCCGCCACCGCTTGTCCATCAACCCGAGGGGATGCCACTGTGGCCCCGACTGGTCGCGACGTACGTCGCGAGGGCGAGCACGGAGAGCCGGGGGCACGGAGCCGAGAAGCGGACGGTCCACGTGCCTTGACCCGCTTTGGCCAACATCGGAATCTCTTCCGTGATCATAGCCACCGGCGCACCCCGAAGGAGCATGGGGTAGGGCTGGGAACGAGAAGGCGAGGGCACCGTCAGTACCGCCTCTCCTTGGTTCCAAAGTTCGTAGCTGCGCCCGGTGAGTCCCACCGCCCGCCGACGGAGTTCGCCGATCGTCTGGCCCTGGTCATCCACAGCGAGGTAGGGGATGCCAATCTGGACGAGCGGTCTTCCCGGGAGCCGGGCAAGGCGGAACGCGAGCAGGAACCGGCCGGCGGGGTCAAAGACCACCATCTCCATCAGACCGACCAGACCTTCCATCGACCGGACACCGTGGGCAAGGAGTTCGCCGGCCTCGTCCTCCACCCGGAGGAGGTCGAGATACCCGCCCGCTTCCCGGATCACGAAGAGAGGAACACTCGCGAGGGCCCCGGACGCAACCCCCGGCGTCCGAACGAAGCCGGGCGGTGGGGGAGGTGGTAGCGGAAGCGGGCCGCCACACCACGCGCAGGTGGAAGCGAACGGTGGAGCCGGCGCGCCACAGCGAGGACATCGCAGGACGTCCACGGGGGCCGGGAGTCGGGGTCGCTATTTGAGCGGCCCGAATCCCCTTCCCGTGCCGGCCCACCGAAAGGAATCCGGCCGCACGCAACCTCCATAGAACCCGAATCCGTGGGGTGGACGATGCAGACACTTCGCGAGGGGAACCGGTGGATGCTGCGACTGGACGACGGCCAGGACCTCATCGAGGCGCTCTCCGAGTTCGCCGTGCGCGAGGAGGTCCACGCCGGGACCGTCGTCTTCGGCCTCGGGATGTTCCGGCGCGCGACCCTCGGGTACTGGGACGGAACTCAGTACCGCCCTCACGAGCTCACCGTGCCGCATGAGGTCGTCTCGCTGCACGGCACGATCGCACGCCAGGATGGCGCCCCCTCGATCCACTTGCACGCGGCGGCCGCGGGACCCGACCACCGCATCGTCGGGGGCCATCTCTTGCGGGCGACCGTGGGGATGCTTCAGGAGGTGCTCGTGGAGACGTTTCCCGGACGCACGTTCGGCCGTCCGATGCTCGAGAGCTACGGGCTCAAGATGCTCGACCTCGAGCCTCCGAAGGAGCCGTAGCGCTCCGTCATCCCTTTCCGTTCCCCCGGGCTCGCGCGCTTCGCCCATGGCATCCTCGCCCTCCGTCTTTTCGACGCTCGACCCGCGGCTCCGCGAGGCCATCGAGCAACGGGGCTTGGTCGAGCCGACCGAAATCCAGCGACTCGCGTTTCCCCTTCTCGCGACCGAGGCGGACGCCCTGCTGCTCTCCCCGACGGGAACCGGAAAGACGGAGGCGGTCCTGCTTCCCCTCCTTTCTCGGCGGCTTGCGAACCCCTCGCCGGCGATCTCGACCCTCTACGTGACACCCCTGCGCGCGCTCAACCGAGACCTTGAGCAGCGCATCGTGGCCCTCGTCACCCAGGTCGGGTTGACCGCCGCGGTGCGCCACGGCGACACCCCCACCTCTGCCCGCCTGGCCCAATCGCGTCGACCGCCCGACCTCCTCCTCACGACTCCCGAGACCCTGCAGCTCCTGCTGACCGGGGTGCGTCTCCGGGAGGCGCTCCGGAGCGTCCGCACGGTGGTGATCGACGAGGTCCACGAGCTCGTCGGGTCCGACCGGGGAGCGCAACTCTCGATCACGCTCGAGCGGTTGGACCGTCTGACCGGGCGAACGGTACGACGCATCGGTCTCTCGGCGACCGTGGGGAACCCGAGCGAGGTAGCGCGGTTCCTCTCGCCCGCGCCGAGGGTCGTGGAGGTCCGGACCGCTTCCGAGCGAAGGCCCCTCGAACTCCGCGCGCGGAGGCCGGTCCGGGAGCGGCCCCCGCTCGACGAATCGCTGGTCCGCGAGCTGAAGGCGGACAAGACGCTCCTCGAAGGACTTCGAGCGGTCGAGGAGGAGATCCGGGAGCACCGGACGACCCTCGTCTTCGTCAATACCCGCCCGACGGCGGAGGGCCTCGCGGCGCGCCTCCAGAAACTCGCCCCGGACCTTCCCATCGCCGTCCACCATGGGTCGCTGTCCCGAGAGGTCCGCGAGGAGGCCGAGCGAGCGTTCCGCGACGGGCAGCTCCGAGGGCTCGTCGCGACCTCCTCGCTCGAGCTTGGCATCGACATCGGGGTGGTCGACCATGTGGTGCAGTTCGGTTCCCCGCACCAGGTAGGTCGTCTCGTGCAACGGGTCGGGCGTTCGGGCCACCGCCTCGACCGCACGATCCACGGTACGGTGCTCGCGCTCGACGACGATGACCTCGAGGAGGCCGCGGTGCTTGCTCGGAGAGCCGACGCCGGGATGATCGAGCCGGTCGCGTGGCGGACCCGCAATCGACTCGCCGCGGCGCAGCAGGTAGTGGCTTCGCTCCGCGCCGAGGGAAGCCTCGGGGTCGAGGACCTCCTGCGTCCGCTCAAGCACGCCGCGGCGACCGCGGACCTCTCGGACCCGGAGTGGGTCGAACTGATCGACTATCTCGTCGCCCTTGGCCTCGCGAAGCGCATGGGGGACCGCATCGTGCCCGGGCGCGGTACGCTTCCCCGCTTCTACGCCTCCCTTTCGCTCATCCCGGACGAGCGCACCTATCGGCTGCGCGACATCGGCACCCGTCGACTGATCGGGACCCTCGACGAGCGGTTCGTCCTCACGCAGATCCTCGCCCAGCCGGAGGAGATCTTCCTCCTCCACGGCCGGACCTGGAAGGTCGTGGAATACCGGGAAGGAGAGCTCCTGGTCGAGACCGTCCAGGAGATCGGTCGGGAGCCCCGGTGGGCGGGGGAGGACGTTCCGGTGCCGTTCGACGTGGCCCAGGAGATCGGGAGATTGCGCCGAGACGGCGCCCTCGACGCGTATCCCCTCTCGCCCGCCGACCGCGCGCACCTGGAACAGCGCCGGGCCGCACCGGCCCTTGCGGGAACCATTCCCACCGACCGGCGCGTGACGGTCACCTCGCACGGTCGGGTCGTCGTCTACGGGGCCTGCTT
>CAZCNZ010000167.1:0-7660 GCA_964500245.1 uncultured Thermoplasmatales archaeon
TTTACCGCGACTTTCTCGGCCCAGGTAACCTCGCCCGCAGGAGTCACCACGGGTCAGCCGATGTGGCAGTTTGGTCCCTTCCCCACGGGGTTCGATCTCAATTTCACTTACGGGACTACCGTTACCCACACTTGGAACACCACCGGTTCCTATGGGGTCCACGTGTCCGTGCCCGACAGCACTGGACAGGGATGCTGGTCTACGATGAGCGTCGACGTGACCTGAACTCGAGTTCTGGCGGAACCGCTGACCTTCCCCGTTGGCCGACTCTTCCCCCGATGGAGGGTTCCCCCCCTGGGAACCCTCTCACGGGTGTCGCTACGTCGTTCCAGGGGGTGGTGGCGGGGACGTCGCCTCGCGAGGTCGACCTCGGAGGGCGAACATCGCCCACCCGGCGATGGCCACGACCAGCAGAACTCCGATGATCACATAGAACAACAGGCTCGAGCCGGCGACCTCGGTCGGTCCGCCGCTGGAAGGCTGGTTCTTGACAAATTCGATGTAGAGGTCGATAGCGCTCCCGTTGACGATCCAGGTCCCGTTCGCCGGAGCGGCCGTGTAACCGCCGACGGTGTTCACCGTGTAGGGGTACGTTCCGTTGGCGAGCGTCACCGACAGCGAGGCGCCGGTGGAAGTCGAGGCTCCGGACGCGAGCGTGACGCCCCAGACGGTGCCGGAGGGTAACCCACTCTCGAACACGGTGATCTTCGAGGTAAATGGCACGAAGGTCACGGTGATGTTCTGCGCGACTCCGGAGACAGTGACCTGGCCCGACTCGGGCATCGCCCGGTATCCCGGCTCCGGCCCGACGGTGTAGTTGTAGGTTCCATTGGTTAGGTAGGCAGAGTACGTCGAGTCGCCGCCAAAGAACATCCCCCCATTCACGTCGAGCGACCAGGCCATCCCGGAGGGAATACCGCTCGGGGTGAACGATACCTCGTAGGTGGGCACGGCGAAGGCGACGTGAACGGTCAGCATGCCGACCCCAAGTTCTCCGCTGCCCGACGGGGGCGAGGCGGCGTAGTTCCCGACGTTGGGGATCGAGTACTCGTACGGAGTGATGACCCCCTCGGAGGCCGCGACCGTCAGCGAAGTCGAGTTCGTCCGGTACGTCGTCCCGTTGAAGTCGACATTCCATGTCGAGCCCGCGGGTAGGCCGGTCTCTAGGAATGTCGCCATGTGGTCGGCCCACGGGGTCATGAGCGGGTAGCGGTCGATGTCGGTGGGGTCGAGCACGAACGGAGTGTCCCCGATCCCGTCGGAGCCGCTGATGTTCTGCCCCGGACCGTGGAAGAGGTCCTTTCCGGTATAGTTGCTCCAGTAGTTGCCGCCGGCGGGATATCCGTCGTCCCAAGCGAGCGGCGGCGTATCCGTGAGCTGCCAGCTCTGGTCGGAGAGAAAATCGTTGTGATACGTCAGCAGGCTGACCGACCCGTCGACCGCCATGGACACCGCGTCGTCCAGAAACTCGTTGCCGACGACCGTCCCCTCGGACGCGCCCGAGACCGCGAGCGCTTCGGAGTCGTCCGGGAGCGCGTTCGCACTGACCGAGAATCCTTCCGCCGTGCTCAGGTCGATGGCCATGTTGCCGGATTCGTTCGAAAAGACGTTGCCCTCGAGGAGCAATCCCGTGACGGACGTCGCGCTCAACCCGCCGTCCGAATCCGCGTCGGCGGAGTTGTTCACGATGGCCCAGTCATATCCACCGTTCAGGAAGAACGCGTTCCCATCCGCGTCGAGCGAGTTGCCCGACGCCTCGAACCCGTTGACATTCGAAAGGAAGATAGCGGTCTCCTCCTCGTCGTCGAAGTCATTGGAATCGACCCGAAGGTCCGTCCCCCCAGTGACGGCGAGTCCATCGCCCCGGACCTCGCCGAAGTTGGAGCCGCTGACCGTGAGATTGGTCACGCCCTGACCGTTCAGCCCCTCCCCCGAATCGTTGAAGAAGTCGCAGGTCCCGACGTCGACCTGTTGGTCCGTATCGAGCGCGATAGCCGAGTCTCCGGAGGAGTTCGAGAAGTCGGAGTCTAGAATATCGATCCCGTTGGAGTCGTTGGCCACGAACGGCGACTGGGTCCACTCGAAGAGGTCGTCGGTGAACGTCGACGAGTTCACGTCCAGCTCACTCACGGCGCCCGGTCCCAAGTCCGTGGGTGTGCCGGCGAAGTCGGTGCTGGTGACGGTGAGACCCTGGACGAAGGAGGCGAAGAGGGCGGTTGCCGCGGACCGCTCGGCCGAGTCCCGGTCGAACGAGATGTCGGAGACATTGCTGAGATAGATCGCTTGGAGTTGGGCCCGGTCGATCTCGCTGTTCGACACGCTCACGTCGGTCGTCCCGTCCGTGAGAACGACGGGGAAGTTCGACCGGTTCAGGTCCGAGTCCTGCACCGAGATCGAGGAGGACTGAACCGCGACGAGCCCGTCGTTCCCCTGGGTCAGGTTCGAGGCCGTGATCGAAAGCCCCGAGGCATCATCGGCGTAAACCGACGTGGATCCGCTCTCGAACTGCGAATCCACGATCACCACGTTCGAACTGTCCACGTCCCAGACGCCCGTGCCCCCATCGTTGAAGGCGACAGCCGAAAGTGTCACGCCCGAGTCCCCGTCCAGATAGACTCCGAACTGCGCGGGCGACAAGCTCGAACTGTCACCAACCGACACTTGTTCGGAGTTCAGGATCGTGTACGAGATGTTCGTGGCGGCGCTCAGGAGGTTGCTCCAGAGGCTCACGTCGACCGATTCTTCCACGATTACCGGGGTTGCGACTCCCTCGATTCCGGTGAGATTGTTCGACGAGATGTTGGCCACCGAGACGCTGGTCAACTCTACCGCCTCCCCGCTCTGTTCGTCGTTGAACCGGTTGCGGTCGACGGTGAGCCCCGTCGACTGCAGGACGTGCAATCCGATGCCGACGGCGTGAGAGAAGTCGTCGTCGGTGACCGTCAATCCCGTGCAGAGGGTTACGCCAAGTCCGTCCCCGGTCGACCTCGTGAAATCGCTGCCGAGCAGTTCGACGTCGTTCGAGACCGCGACGATGACGGGTCCGGTCCCCGCCGCATCGACGCCCGAGACGGTCACGGAGACCGAGTTGTCGATCTCCACCGAGGAACCGGTCACCGATATGTTCGTGTCCACGACGTCGGTGAAGAGCGAGTCGGCGACGTAGACTCCGATGCCCGAACCGGTGATGTTGAACCCGGAGATCGTCACATTGGCCGCGTCGAGCACGAGCACCCCCGCGGAACCCGCGTTGTGGTCCACGTCGAAACCGGCACCGACCAGCGTGCTCCCGTTCCGATAGTCGCCGATTCCCCCCGTGTAGTCTGTCAGGAGAGTGTAGGTGTTCCCCTGGACCGAGAAGACCCCTGGGACTGAGACCGACCCGTTCGGATCGATCTCGAGGGTCGCGCTGAAATCCAGTTGAAGCGGCGCCTCGGCGTCCCTCGGCGCGAGAGTGGCGCCCAGGCCCGAAAGTAGCAACGCCGCGACCACGACAAGGGAGAGGACCACCGCACCCGAGTGGCCCGCGAAAGAACGAGCGGCCATCCCGAACTGGGTCGCCTTCGAGCAGATATACCCATCGACGGCCGCGATCGAATTTTCGAACGGGGGGAGGGCCCTTGGAATGGGCGACGCGGGCCCCGGCGAGCGCGGGTGAGGGTCGGTGCGACCGCGGCCCTTCCCCGTCTACGGAAAGTATGGTGGCGCGCCTCCGCCCCTCCTTCTATAACTCTCTTCGACGCCTTCCCCGGACGACACCCCATGGCGACCCGCCGACCAGTGGACTCTCCCGAGACTCGCGCGCTCGGATTGCTCGCGAACCGGCTCGAGCAGCTGCGGGGAAGCCTCCTCGAGCTCGAACAGGCGGTCGACCTCGCGCCGTTCGGGTCGGAGCGGGACAGCGCCCGCAACCTCCTTCACTACCTCGCGTTCCGCCGATTCGACCTTCGGCGGGAGCAGACCCGCCTATCGCACTGGGGCCTCTCCTCCCTCGGCCGTTCCGAGAGCCATGTCCTCTACAACCTGGACGCCGTTCTGAGCGGGCTCGACCGGCTCCGCGGGAGACCACCGGTCCGACGGCCCGCCCCCGCGGTACCCGACCCGGAACGGGGCCGACGGATCCTCGCCCGTAACGCGCGCCGACTGCTCGGCCCCACCCGACCGGGCCGGGGAGTTCGGATCATGGTGACGATGCCTGCGGAGGCGGCGACCGACTACGGGCTCGTCCGCGAGCTCGTCGAGGGCGGCATGGACTGCGCCCGGATCAACTGCGCCCACGAGACCCCGCACGAGTGGTCCCGGATGATCGCGCACATCCGGCGGGCCGAGCGGGCGGTCGGTCGCCACTGCCGGATCCAGATGGACCTCGGCGGTCCGAAGATCCGCACCGGGACGATCCGTCCCGGCCCGGCGGTCGTCAAAGTGCGACCGAAGCGCGACGCGATCGGCCGGGTGATCCGCCCCGGGTCCCTCTGGCTGATACCGTCGACGGAGCCCCCGCCGGACGGTCTCGAGGCACCCACCGTCACCGTGCCGAAAACGTGGCTACTGCGTCGTCGACTTCGCGAGCCGGTCGAGTTCCGCGACGCCCGGCGGGCTCGGCGGACGCTGCGGCTGGTCGAACACCGGAGGAGCCTCTACCGGGCCGAGGTCGAGAAGACCTGCTACCTCACCTCGGGCACCCGGCTCATCGCCACGCTCGAGAACGGCCAGGAGGACGAGACCTCGATCGGTCCGGTTCCCCGGGTCGAGCAGCGCATCCGGCTCACGGTCGGCGACGAGCTGGTCGTCACCTCCCGGGCCGAACCGGGCGAGGATGCCCAGGTGGACTCCGAGGGGCGGGTCCGTCGTCTCGCCCACATCGCCTGCACCTCCCCCGAGACCCTGCGGTTCGTCCGCCGGGACGAGGCGATCTGGTTCGACGATGGGCGCATCGGCGGGGTGGTCCGCTCGGCAAGCCCGGAGCGGCTTCTGGTCGAGGTCACGCACGCTCCTCCCGCGGGGGCGTGGCTCGGGGCGGACAAGGGGATCAACTTCCCCGAGGCGACGGTCGACCTCTCGCCGATCGCCCCGAAGGACCTCAAGGACCTCCGGTTCATCGTCCGCCACGCCGACCTGATCGGCTACTCGTTCGTCCACAATGCGGCCGACATCGCACTCCTTCGCCAGGAACTCACACGGCTCGGCCGCCCGCGGATGGGAGTCATCCTGAAGATCGAGACCCGAACGGCGTTCGAGGAACTGCCGGGGATCCTGCTCGCCGCGCTCCGTCAGCCCCCGATCGGAGTGATGATCGCGCGGGGCGACCTCGCGGTCGAGGTCGGCTACGAAAGACTCGCCGAGGTCCAGGAAGAGATCCTCTGGCTCTGCGAGGCAGCGCACCTACCCGCGGTCTGGGCGACCCAGGTGCTCGAGGGCCTCACGAAGACCGGCCTCCCGACCCGGGCCGAGGTGACCGACGCGGCGATGGGCGTGCGGGCGGAGTGCGTGATGCTGAACAAGGGCCCTCATGTCGTGGTCGCGGTCCGCGCGCTCGACAGCATCCTCCGCCGCATGCAATCGCACCAGGCGAAGAAGACGGCGATGCTGCGCCACCTCAACGTGGTCGAACGGTTCTTCGACCAGCGGCGCCCGGGGCGTCGCCGCTGAGATTTCGGGCGGCCACGCCCCGTCCGCACCCTCCGCCGGCGGGAAGGCTCTCTGCAACTTGCGTTTTATAAGACACCGCAGACCTGACACTGGGCGGTCGGATGGCAGAAGGCGACGCGGTCTGCCCGAAATGCGGGGCCACGGTGCCCGCCGAGGCGCTCATCTGCCCGGAGTGCCACGCCCTCCTCGAGCCTGCCCTTCCCGACACCCTAGAGGCCCTTGCACCCCCGGCCCCGGTACCCGTCGAGGCCCCGCCGGAGGAACTGCGGCCCCGGAAGAGCCCGCCCGCGCGTTCCCCCCGGGCGTCGGCGGCCCCCAAGGCGAACCCGTTCGCGGCCGAGCTCGGGCGCCGTCTCGCCCGCCTCAACCAGTGGTCGGAGGCGGTCCAGGCGCTGGGGGTCCAGCTCCCGCGCCTCCCCGAGTGGGCACAGGAGATCGCGCGCTCTGCGTCCAACCCGGAGCCGTGGGCCGAGGTGGTCCGCGGGATCGAGCGGATCGCCCAGAAGAGGATCCTGGCCGCGTTCGAGGAGTGGGAGAAGCGCACCAAGGTCCGGCTCACGCGCCTCGAGGCGTACTCCGTCGACAGCCGGCTCGAGCGGGACCAGATCGAGGACGCGCTCCATTCCGCCCGCGCGGGCGATATCGCTCAGGCGCTATCGTCGTTCCAGCAGGTCGACCGGGTGGTCGCGCTCAAGGAGCGACATCTCGACCAGGCTCGGGAGGAACTCGAGCGGGTGATCGCTCTCCTCCACGACATGCAGGCGCTCGGCATCGACCCGGCTCAGGACATCACCGAGGTCGCGGACGACCTCGAAAGCGAACTGCGGGCGGGGAAGCTCGCCCCCCTCAAGCAGCAGATCCGCGCGATCCGACTCCAGGCCGTGACCCGCCTCAAGGCGGGCCTTCCCCAGTACGTTTCGGAGTACGGGGACTACCTGCTCAGCGAACGGGCGCACGGCGTCGCGACCGAGCTCGAGGCGATCGAGCTCGCGAAAGGCGCCCGAGAGTTCTTCCGGGGACGACCGGAGGACGGGGTCCGCCGGCTCCGCGCGCTCCAGCAGCGCCACGGGATGCTGCCGAACCGACCGACCCACGCCTCGGCGCGTTCGACCGTGACGACGGGCTGACCGCCCGCGCGCTACAGCACCCGCTCGAAGAGGTTGACGTCCTCGCCCCACTCGTGCCGGTGGAGCGCGCCCACGAGCGTGAAGCCGAGCCGCTGGAAGAGCGCGGTCGATGGGGCGAGGGTGTGGAGGGTGTCGACCCACACCGACGCCGCGGTGCCCTTCTTCGCCCACTCGGTGGCCGCTCCGACGAGCGCCGTCGCGACTCCCTGGCGGCGCCGCTCGGGGTCGACCGCCAAGTCGACGAGCCGACAACTCCCGTGATAGAGCTCGCAACCGACCACGCCGACGAGATGACCGTCCTTCCGGGCGGCGAAGTACGTGACGCCCCCCATCCGGCTCGTGAACTCGAGCGGGGACGGCTGCCACGCCTTCACGAGCTCGACGGGCACGCCGGACGGAGCCGGGTCCCAGACCTTCTTGTAGAGCGCGCAGATCGACGGGACGTCCTGATGGTTCACCCGCTCCACAAGGAGGCCACCCGACGGTTTCTCGACCGAGGGTCCCGGTCGTTCGCTTCCCCGGTCCATTGCCTGCGCTGGTGCCACTCTACGTTCTCCGTCGGGAGCGCGTACCCGGGAGAGACCCGCGCGCGTTCTTGAACATTACCCACGCACTTCGCGGAAACGACGCCGGCGGGCGCGCCCGGTCAGGGCGTGTGGCGGGACGGGGTGCGCGGGAACGGCGTCGTGTCGCGGATGTGCTCGCGCCGGAGCATCCAGCGCAGGACCCGCTCGACCCCGAGACCGAAGCCGGCGTGTGGGATGTTCCCGTGGCGGCGCAGGTCGAGGTACCACTCGTAGTCCTCGACCTTCGCCCCGAGCTCGCCGATCCGCTGCTTCAGGTGCTCGATCTCGGTCTCGCGGACCGATGCCCCGACGATCTCC
>CAZCNZ010000168.1:0-2692 GCA_964500245.1 uncultured Thermoplasmatales archaeon
ATCGGGATCGTCGAGTCGCCGGCGTTCCCCACCGTCTCGCTCGTGCGAAACGGCGTCCCCCAGCACCCGGTTCGGATCTATGCGGGCCGGCCCCCCGCGGACCGCGCGGGCCGAGGCGCCGACAAGCTCGTCGCGTTCGTCTCCGAATTCCACCCCAGCCCGACCGTCATCCACCCGCTCGCGACCTCGATCCTCGACTGGGTCCAGGAGCAGCGCTGCTCCCTCCTCGTCTCGCCGGAGGGCCTCGTGATCGAGGCCGCGCCCGGGGCCTCCCGGACGAGCCGTCCGCCGCGCCTCAACGACGTGAAGGTCTACGGGGTCGCGAGCACGCGCAAGGCGCGCGAGCTCTACATCGAACCGAACATGATCCCGTTCGCGGAAGGAGTGATCACGGGGATCGCGGGCGTCCTCCTGAACGAGGGACGTCGGCGTGGTTTCGACGTTCTCACGTTCCTCGCGGAAGCCCAGGCCGATTACCCGGACGCGCGCGCGGCTGCGAAGGTGATCGAAACGATCAACCGGATCCTCTTGCGGACGCCGCTCGACCCGGTCCCGCTCTACGCCGAGGCCGAGCGGATCGAGCAGCAGCTCCTCTCGATCCAGAAGCACGCCGCCGAGCGGGGACGCCCCGAGGCGACGAGCCAGCCGTCTCCCCCGATGTACCGGTAGACCGCGCCGGCACCTTTTCGAGCAGTTCGCGGAGACCCGCGATGAACCGGTCGGCGTCCGAGCGGTCGGTGTAGAGATAGAACGAGGCCCGCACGTTCCCCGGGAGGTCCCGGGCGGCGTAGAACGAGTGGACACAGTGCATCCCCGAGCGGACCATGACGTCGTGGCCCTCGTCGAGAAAGACCGCGACGTCGTTCGGGTCGACGCCATCGACCGTGAACGCGAAAACGCTCGAACGCATCCTCGGGTCGACCGGGCCGATGAGATGGATCCTCGGCTCGTCTTCGAACGCCGCCGTGACCCGAGCGTTCACCGCGTACTGCTGGGACTCGACCGCCTCGAACCCCACCCGGGTGAGGTAGTCGATCCCCGCGTGGGCTCCGAGAACTCCGGCGTAGTTCTGGAGACCCGCCTCGAACCGGTGGGGCGGGGGCCGCAGCGCGTGACCGTCCACCGTGGACCACTCGACCGTCTCACCTCCGACTACGAGGGGCCGGAGCCGCGCGAGCGGTTCGGGCGCCGCGGCGAGCACCCCGGTTCCCGTCGGCCCGAGCATCTTGTGCGCCGAGACCGCGTAAAAGTCGACCCCGAGCCGGTCGAGTTCGACTTTCTGATGCGGAGCGGCCTGACACCCGTCGAACAGGACCAGCGCCCCCCGGTCGTGGGCCCGCTCGGTGATTTCGCGGATCGGCAGGGTCCGCCCATCAAGATTCGACGTGTGGAAGAGGCTCACCAGTCGGACCCCATGGGCGAGCCGTTCCTCGAGGGCGGCCATGTCGAAGCCGCCGTCGTCGGGAAGGGGTAGCACCTCGATCCGTATCCCGCGTTCGGCCGCAAGACGTTGCCAGACGATGAGGTTCGAGTTGTGCTCCCGGTCGGACACGAGGACCCGGTCGCCGGCCTTCCAGGGAAGGCCCTCCCCGACGAGGTTGATCGCCTCGGTCGCATTCCGCTGAAAGACGACCCCGCTCGGGTCGGAACGTCCGAGGAACCGCGCGAACGCGTTCCGGGCGTTCTCGTACCGTCGTCCGACCTCCTCGGAGAATCGGTGGAGGCTCCGGCCGGCACATCCGGGAAAATCCCGATAGTACTCCATCATCGCCTCGAGCACCACTGTCGGGACGAGCGACATGCACGCCGAGTCGAGGTACGCGGGGGGCGGCGTTCCGTCTCGGCGTCGGAGTGCGGGGAAGTCCGACCGCACCTGCGCAACGTTCATGGCGGGGACCGCTGGAGGCTCTCCGCGGCGGTCACGAGGACTGCCGCTCCGACCACGAGGGCGCGGTCGTCCGGCGCGAACGTGGCGCTATGGAGGCTCGCGGGTCGCTCGGGAACCCCGACCCCCAGCCTCAGGAACGTACCCGGGACCCGCTCCAGGTACCGGGCGAAATCCTCCGCGCCCATCAGCGGGTGCTCGACCTCGACCACATTGTTTCGGCCCAGTTCGGCGCCCAGGCCTTCCGCGACCACTCGCGTCGGCCCCTCCGGGTTCACCAGCGGTGGGTATCCCGGACGCCATTCGATCCGTGCCTTGGCTCCGTGGCCCGCCGCGATCGCCCGGACCTTGCGCCGCAGGGAGCGTTCCATCAGTTCCCGCGTGCTCGCCTTGAGGGTCCTCACCGTTCCCTCAAGTTCGACCTCGCTCGGCAGGATGTTGTGCCGGGTCCCTCCGTGGATCGACCCGACGCTCACGACGACGGGGTCGAACGGTTCGCGGACCCGGCTGACGAGCGTCTGAAGTCCGCTCACGATCTCGCTCGCAATGACGATCGCATCGGGACCCTGCTGCGGGGTCGACGCGTGGCCTCCCCGACCGATCACGGTGATCCGGAAATAATCGGCCGCGGCCATCGTGGGTCCGATACGCCAGCCGACCGTCCCCAGCGGGAGCGCCGGATCGACGTGCTGACCCACCACGTAATCGACCTTAGGGTCCTCGAGGCACCCCCGTTCGATGAGGGGGAGGGCGCCGCCCCGGTCTCCTTCCTCTTCGGCCGGCTGGAAAAGAAGTTTCACCGGGCCC
>CAZCNZ010000169.1:0-11684 GCA_964500245.1 uncultured Thermoplasmatales archaeon
GACCATCTCGCCGCCCTTCGTAGGAGAGTCTCGGCGTGGCGATTGGCTTCGTCCTCATCAGCACCGCCCCGGCCAAGGAACATGAGGTCTATACCGAGCTGCTCCGGGTGAAGGGGATCGTCGAGCTCCACCCGCTCTTCGGGGAGTACGACCTGATCGCCAAGGTCGAGGCCGAGGACTTCAACGCGCTCGGCCAGCTGGTCGTCGACAAGATCCGGTCCGTCCCCGGCGTGATTGATACGAAGACCCTTACGGGCATCAAATTCTGAACGGTGGAAAATGTTCGACCTAGTCGCTGCAACGGTGGACTTCTCGAAGTGGTATGCGTTCGTGGCCGTGATGCTGCTCGTCTTCGCGCTGTTCCTGATTCTGGCCGGGATCTTCACGGCCTACTTCGGGAGCGGGAAGAGCCGGACGATCGGCGTGGCGCTACTGGTGGTCGGCCTCGTGGTGGGTGTGCTCGTAGGCTACCTCTACCACATGGGGTCCTTCGGCGCCGCCTCGGGCCAGCTCGGGACGCTCGTATTCCAATCGTTCCTCGTGATCGTGGCCGCCGTCATCGGCGCGTTGGTCGCCATCGGGATCTTCCTGGTCGCGATCATGAAGTCGTAGACGACCGCGACCGTCCCCCCGGGACCCTTTGGCGCGTCGACCGAGGCTTCCGCAGCGTCGCCTCGTCACGCTGACGAGCGACGTCGGCTCGGCGTACGCCGCCCAGATGAAGGCGGCGCTGATCGCCGGGGGCGTTCCGCCGGGCCAGATCATCGACCTTGCGCACGACCTTCCCCCGCACGGGGTTCGGGAGGCGGCCTTCCTGCTCCGAGAGATGGCGAGGTCGTTCCCTTCCACTTCGGTGCATGTCGTGGTCGTCGACCCGGGAGTCGGCGGCCGTCGGAACGCGATCGTGGTGACGACGCGGACCGGGCCTCTGTTGGTCGGACCGGACAACGGGGTCCTCCTTCCGCTCGCGGACGAACTCGGTATCCGCATCGTACATCGAATCGACCCGAGGAAGTTACCGAAGCGGAAACGGGTCGGCACCACGTTCGATGGGCGGGACCTCTTTGCGCCGGTGGCGGCCCGTCTTGCGACCGGGACTCGGCCCCAGGACCTGGGGCTACCCATAGTGCCGGCGCCGTTCTCGTTGCCCCCGCCGCTTCGCACCGCACGCGGCGCGCGGGGAGAGGTGCTGCACGTCGACCGTTTCGGAAACCTGATCACGAACATCCCGTCCGCCTGGGTTCCGGACGGCACGGCCCGCCTGGGGGTCCGCGTCGGGTCGATCGGCCGCCCCGCCGTGCCGTGGGTGACGAGCTACGAGGCCCTCGGAGCGGAGAGCCTCGGCACGCTCGCCTCGAGCTTCGGACTCGTCGAGGTGGCGGTCCGCGAAGCCCGTGCGTCCGACCGTCTCGATGCCGGTGTCGGTACCCCGGTCGTGCTGAGCTGGCGACGGCCGCCGACGGCGCGGGGTGCAAACGCTAATAGCGCGGCCTAGAAGACGACGGTCGGGCCTCCGTTCCGGGCAGGCAGCTCATGGCCAAGCGCGACTACTACGAGGTCCTCGGCGTCCCGAAGACCGCGAGTCAGGACGAAATCAAGCAGGCGTACCGCCGCCTCGCCCGTCAGTACCACCCGGACGTCGCGAAGGAGAACCCGAAGGCGGCCGAGGAGAAGTTCAAGGAGTTCTCGGAGGCGTACGAGGTCCTCGCGGACCCGGAGAAGCGCCAGCGATACGACCAGCTCGGATTCTCCGGCGTCGAGCCGGACTTCGGTCCCGGGGGCTTCAACTGGCAGAACTTCACGCACATGGGCGACCTCGAGGACCTCCTCGGGGCGTCGCCGCTCTTCCAGCAGTTGTTCAGCAGCTTCGGGGTCGGCTTCGGCGGCGGAATGGGCCGGCCCGGTGGAGGGTATCGAGGCAGCGACGTCGAACTCACGCTGCGGCTGCCGCTCATCGCCGCCGTGCAAGGGGCTCACCCGACGGTCGAGGTGCCGCACACCGGCCCGTGTCCGGACTGTCGCGGCACCGGTGCCCGGGACGGCACCGCCCTCGAAACGTGCCCCGAGTGCCATGGCGAGGGGCAGGTACGTCGGGTCCAGAACCGAGGCTACACGCAACTCATCACGATCGGTGAGTGCCCGCGCTGTCACGGACTCGGACAGCGAATTCTCGAGCGGTGCCCGAAGTGCGGCGGGAACGGACGAGCGACCACCACGGAGCGCATCGAGCTCACCGTTCCTCCCGGGGTGGATGACGGGTCCGTCCTTCGCATCCCGGGCCACGGGGCGCCCGGTCCGAGAGGAGGGAGAGCTGGAGACCTCTTCGTCCAGGTCGTCCTCGAGCCTGTCCCGGGCTTCCGGCGCGAAGGCACGGAGCTCTATTCCGAGACGAACGTCCCGCTTGCCGTCGCGGTCCTCGGCGGGGAGGTCGAGGTGGGCACGATCGATGGGCGCGCGCAGCTGAAGATTCCCTCGGGCACCCAACCCGAGACCCAGTTCCGTCTGCGGGGCCAGGGATTCCCGCGCGTCCGTGGTGCTTCCCGGGGAGACCAGATCGTGACCGTCCACGTGGAGGTCCCACGCTCGCTCTCCGGTCGGGAGCGCGAGCTCCTCCGCGAGGCCCTCGGCGCGAGGGGCCCGTCGGCGACGAAGCGCGAGTCGATCTTCCGGCGCCGGTCCTCCTGACGATGGCCGACGAAGATGGGGCCGTCACGGAGCAGTACTTCGCCGAACAGCCGCACGCGCGTTCCGAGCGGACCGAACGACGGTTCCTCTACCGTGGGGAACTGCTCAGCTTTGTCGTCGACACGGCGGTCTTCTCCTCCCACGGACTCGACCCCGGAACGGCGCTCCTGATCGAGAACCTCGCGCTGCGCCCGACGGACCGAGTCCTCGACCTCGGGTGCGGTTGGGGGGCGGTTGGCGTTGCCGCCGCCAAGTCGGTCACCGAGGGAAGGGTCGTTCTCACCGACGTGAACCGCCGAGCCGCTCGCCTCGCTCGGGAGAATCTCGAGCGGAATAGGGTGAAGAACGCCGAAGTGCGAGTCGGCTCCTTGTTCTCTCCCGTGGCGAGCGAGACGTTCGACGTGATTGCGACCAACCCACCGTATCACGCCGGCCGCCCTCTCGTGCTCCGGATCCTGTCGGAAGCGCCCGACCACCTCACTCCCGAGGGACGGGTCGTCCTGGTGGGTAAGGGGAGCCAGGGGATCCGGTTCTACCAGGAGTGGCTGGAGCGCCACTGGACGGGCACGGTCAGCGTACTCGGTCGGGGCTCCGGTTACCGGGTGCTCGAAGCCCGTCAGGCAGGAGGTCCGCGAAGTCGGTGACCGCCCGCACCTCCGCTCGACCCTCCGCCGCCGTTTCGTCAGCCGAAGCCGTTAAAAGGCACGGGCTTCTCGGCGGCCCCGCCCTCGAAGAAGGGGGGTCGCCCCCGGCGCCGGTCGGGCCGTTGACCGCCCTTTACTGAGGTCCCACGAAGGGGAGTGACCATCGCGCCCAAGGAATCGAAGGAGCCTCCGGCCGAACCTGCCGCACCCGCCGCGGCCGCCGGGCCTGAGCCCGGCGCCGAGAAGGCGGGCCGCAAGGAGAAACCCGGCAAGGGAAAGGAGCCGAAGGAAGCGAAGGGCAAGGCGAAACCCGGGGCTCCGGGCAAGACGACCAAGGTCATCCCCGACAACCCGAACTTCCGTTACATCGTCCGGGTCGCGAACACCGACCTCGACGGCACGCGACCGACCGCCCTCGCCCTTACGGGCGTCCGGGGCGTCGGGCTCCGGATCGCGGAGGTCGCCTGCCGACTCTCCGAGGTCAACGCCGCGGAGATGATCGGGAACCTCCCCGAGGCGACGGTCGAAGGGCTCGAGACGACGCTGGGGTCGCTCGCCCAGAAGATGCCCGCGTGGATGGTCAACCACCCGCACGAGCCATTCGCGGGGGAGTCCCCGCATTTCGTCGGCCCCGACCTCGAGACCCGACGCCGGGACGATATCAACCTGATGAAGATGATTCGCAGCTACCGCGGGGTCCGCCACGAGCGGGGCCAGAAGGTCCGCGGGCAGCGGACCCGCTCGAACGGCCGGACCGGTATGGCCGCGGGCGTGCTCAAGAAGGCCGCCAAGGAAGCGGCGGCCGCCGCCGCAAAGGAAGAGGCGCCCGCCGCGGCTCCCGCCCCGGCCGCGAAGAAGGAGTAAACAATCCACCATGGGCGACCCGAAGTTCCTCCGGCGGACGTACGACACGCCGAAGCATCCGTGGGAGGCGGCCCGGATGGAGGAGGAACGCAAACTGCTCCAGAAGTACGGCCTCAAGAACAAGCGGGAGCTCTGGAAGGCGCAGTCGATCCTCCGCGGATTCCGCGGCCACTCCCGGGACCTTCAGGCTCGTCTGCGGGTCGGCGAGCCTCAGGCTCGACGCGAGACCGACCAGCTCATCGGCCGGCTCACCCGACTCGGCCTCCTCCCCGTGGGAACCCCCACGATCGACGATGTCCTCGCGCTCACCACCGAAGACCTCCTGCAGCGCCGGTTCGAGTGGATCGTCTTCCATCGGGGGCTCGCCCCGACGGCGAACGGAGCGCGCCAATGGATCACGCACGGCCACTTCTCGATCGGAGACCACCGTGTCACGCGACCGGGCTACCTCGTCCCGTCCGCCGAGGAGCCGATGATCTCCTACTGCCCGACGAGCCCGCTCGCGAACGACGACCACCAGGTGCGGGTAGCGCTCCGCGAACGGTTGCAAGCCCACGCCGCCCCGGTGGCCGCCCCGACCCCGGAGCCCACCGAGGGGGCGTAGGCGATGGCGAAGGTCGGGATCGCCCACATCTATGCGAGCTACAACAACATCCACATCACGGTCACCGACATCACCGGCGCCGAGACGCTCGCGAAGGCGACCGGCGGCATGGTCGTGAAGGCCGCGCGGGACGAGTCGAGCCCGTACGCGGCGATGAAGGCCGCCGACCAGATCGCGGCGGTCATCAAGGAGAAGGGGTACGAGACCCTCCACGTCCGAGTTCGCGCCCCGGGCGGGAACCGCTCCCGCTCCCCCGGCCCCGGGGCCCAGGCCGCGATTCGCGCGCTCGCCCGCGCGGGGATCCGGATCCAGCGGATCGAGGACGTGACGCCGGTGCCGCACGACGGTACGAAGCCGAAGGGGGGTCGCCGGGGCCGGCGGGTGTAGCCGATGCCGATCACGGTCCAGGAACTCAGCCCCCGGTCGACCGCCCTCGAGATCGAGGGGGCGACCGCTTCGCAGGTGAACGCGATCCGCCGGACGCTCCTTTCCGACGTTCCGAAGCTCGCGATCGAGGACGTCGAGTTCCATCTCGGCCCCATCCGGGACGAAGCGACCAACAAGGACTACGACTCCTCGACGAGCATGTTCGACGAGGCGGTCGCGCTTCGGCTCGGGCTTCTCCCGATCCCGACCGACCTATCGCAGTTCCGCCGCAAGTCCGAATGCGAGTGCGGCGGCTCCGGGTGCGTCCACTGCCAGGTGATGTTCTCGGTCGACAAGAAAGGTCCGTGCACCGTCTACGCGAAGGACGTCGTCCCCCTCGGCGACGCTACGCTCGCGATCCTCGAGCCGGACGTCCCGATCGTCCGTCTCGGCGCGCGCCAGGCGTTGCTCGCGTACATGACGGCGGTCGTCGGCACGGCGCGCGATCACGCGAAGTGGCAGGTCGCCCACGGCATCGGAATGTCCCCGCGGCCCCACGTGAAGATCGCGCGGAAGGAGGGCTGCACCGACGCGTGCCTGAAGCGCACCGCCGCATCCTGCCCGGTCAAGATCCTCGATTTCTCCGGCGGAAAGTTGTCGGTGACCGACGAATCGAAGTGCATCCTGTGCAAAGCCTGCGAAGAGACCTGCGAGCACGGGTCGGTCAAGGTCGTGGGCGACGAAGAGGACTTCTTCCTCCGGTTCGAGACCGACGGCTCGCTCACGGCGCGCGAGGCGCTGCGCTTTTCGCTCAAGGACCTGAAGCGGCGCTTCGAGGAACTGCGCGAGGCGATCCAGGCGATCCCGTAAGACGGGACGGGCTCATCCAGTCGTAGCGGAGCAACGCGCCGATCCCGCCGAGCGCGGTCAGTTTCCGCCCTGCCTCTTCCTCGTCTCGCACCACAAAGAGGCGCACTCGGGCCTCTCGGGCGCGGTCCAGGACGGGAGCGAGCGTGGTGTCGGGGAGCATCGACTCCGATACCAGGATCGTCTCGGCCGCCCCGGCGTCCACGGCTTCCGCCACCTCCGTCGAGCCGATGGCGGCGCGGGTTCCGCCGGCGAGCGCACGGACGAGACGTTCGACGACCTCCGCTTCCTCCGCGGCCACGCTCCCGCGCAACGCCTCCGTCGCGCGCCCGGACTTGAGGAGTTCGTCGACGCCGACGCGGCCGGACTCGGACGTCGGATAGAGGCGCATCTTGCGCGCGAGCGCAGGGTCCTCTTCGGTCAGTCGGTGAGCGAGCTCTTCCTTGAGGAAGCCGGGCCCCGCGATCACGACCACGGTCGCTTCGGCCCCCTCCCGGCGTACGAGCGCGACGAGTTCCGCGATGTACGCCCCGCGGTCCTTCTCGGCCTGGCCGCCTTCGTACCGTTTCCCGGCGAGAGTTCGCCGCAGGTCGACGACCGGCTCGATCGAGCGTCCCCGGAGACGAACGAGCGAGGAGTCGCCCCAGTCGACGGCGGCGACGAGGATCGTCGGGTCACCCTTGCGGTCGATCCCCTCCTCGAGGATCGTCCGGTCGCCGGCGGTCCAGCTCGGCTTCGTCACGGCCACCTCGTCTCCTTCGCTCAGGTCGAGCGTGTGATGCCGACCGAGGTCGAACGGTCCTTCGACGATCGACCCGGTGATGCGCACGTGCTTCGAGAAGCCGTGGAACTCGACTTGCTCTGCCCGGACGGTGAGGAACACCCGTCGACGGGTCCGTTCCGCGCTGGCCACATCGACCGGCGCCTCGGGGTCGCGGCGGGTCGTCGACGCTCCCACGAGGTCGCCCGGCCGGATGAGCCGGGCGATCCGCCAGAGATCGCTCGGGGTCTCGAGCCGCAACCGGTGGAGCCCGGTCGATGCGTCCCGGTGGAGAAGGCGCATGGTCCGCTCCGAGAAGGCGAGCACGTGGGCCGAGAATAAGCGGGTTTCGCCGAGAGCGACCGGGCCGCCGACAGGCTTATTGTCGATGGGGAGGGTCCTCGGAACCCGGGAGGAGGGATCCTCTGAGCGGGTACGGAGCGCTCTTTCGGCAGCGCTCGTTCGCCCCATTTCTGACCGCGGGGGCTCTGCAGTTCGCCGCCCCTTCCGCGGTTCTCGTGGTGTTGCTGTACTGCATCGCGTTCGCTTATCCTGCCGGCGAACGCACGACGTACGGTGCGCTCGCCCTTGCGTTCCTCGGGCTCGCGTCGACGCTGCCGACCCTCGCGGGCGCGTTCTTCTCGGGAGCGCTCGCGGACCGCCACGACCGGGCGCGGTTGATGAAGACGGTGAACTTGGTCTCCCTGCTCGCCACCGCCGGCCTCGCGGTCGACCTCGTCTTCCTGCCCTCCCAAAGGGTCTCGGTGCCCGGCCCGTCGGGCTTCTACCTGCCGCTCTGGGTCCTGTTGCTCTACCCCGGTTGGGCCCTTGTCGCTGCCTCGACCACCCTATTCCGACCGGCGTTCAACGCCTCGGTCCCACGGCTCGTGCCGCCGGCCAGCTTCCCGCGGGCCAACGGATTGATCTACGCGACGGCCGCGGGCGTGAGCGCCGCCGCGAGCCTCGGGGTGGGAATCGTTCTCACGTTCGTCGCCCCCGCCTACGCGCTCAGCGTCGCCTTCGTCCTCTACTTCGCGACCCAGGTGACCCTTCTGTTCGTGCGCACCGACCTCTCGGTGTCGCGCCGGGGCCCGGACCGCTCGCTCGCGAAGGAGGCGACGGAAGGGTATGCGTACCTGGCGCATCGACGGAGCCTCCTCCAACTCACCGTCGCCGCGTTGGTGACGAACTTCCTCTCGGCGGTGGCGCTCGTCGAACTTGCCCTCTACGTCGCGAGCTGGCTCGACCTCAGCCAGGGATTCTGGTACGGAGCGATCGTCGGAACCTCGACCCTCGGAGTGGCAGTGGGGTTCGTCGTCGCCCCCCGGCTCCACTTCGAGCCGCGGGCGGGGCGGGCCATCATCATCTTCACGCTCGTGATGGGCCTTGCGATCCTGGCGCTCGGTCTCATCCGCTCGATCTGGCTTGCACTCCCAATCGTGTTCGTCTACGGACTGATGCCGGGGATGATCACGACAGTCTTCCTCTCGACCATCCAGGCGACGGTACCGGACGAGATGATGGGACGGGTGTTCTCCGCGGACGAGGTCGGGAGCATGGCGCTCATCCCCGTGGGTCAGTACACGGGCGGGCTGCTCACCCTCTCCGTGGGCGTCCAGGGGACCTACCTTGATGCGGGAGGTGCGATCGTCGTCTTCGGGCTCATCATCGCGGCCGCATTCGGTTCGATGCGACGCTTGGGGTACCGCCCGCCCGACGCGACGGATCCCGGGATGGACTAGCGGGAAGGTCGGTCCGGGAAGCGGACCCGGAGGCGACGCGCGTCGTACCACTCCCGCGTCGGGCCCAGGGTCCGCACGAAGCCGAGGTGCGAGTAGAGCCGGGTCGCCCGGTCGTTCCCTTCGGTCACGTTGAGGACGATCGGCGATTCGCCCCGGACCCGGAGCGCGCGCACCGCGTCCGAGAGCACCGCGCGACCGAGGCCGGCCCCCTGCCACTCCGGGTCGGCCATCACGTCGATCAGCAGCGCCCGGTTCGAGTGCCGCGAGGCGATCGCCGCCGCCACGGCCCTCCCGTCCCGGGTCGCCACGGACGACCCCGGCGATAGGAGCTGCCCGTAGCGACCGGCAAAGTAGTCCCGGAGCTGACGGTCCGCGTCCCGAGCCGGGTCCAAGTCCTCGATCGCCAGGTACCGGTCGAGGTGGTCCTCGTACGCGCGCTCGTGGAGCCGGGCGAGCGCGCCCTGGTCGGAATCCCGTACGGGCCGAAGGTCCACGCCGGAGGGAAGCGGAGCGGAATCGACCGGGGCCGCTGGGGGAAGCACCATTTCCGAGCGGCCGAACGGCGCGAACCCCCGTCCCCGCATCAGCGACGTTTCCACTTCCTCGGGGAGTCCTGCGAGAGGGCCCGGTGCGAACGCGATCGGTCCGGCGGCCCGTTCCGTCACCTCGAGCGCCTCGGTATAGCCGTCGACGTCGCTGTACGGTGGCGCAACGTAGAGAAGGCGAACCGCCACTCCGACCGGACCGGCCGGATCCCAGACCACCACCCCACGGGCCACGCCTTCCGTACGAAGGAGCCCGCCGCCTGCCCGCCCGGTCCGAATGCCCGTCGCGACCTGCGGGAGCAATTCAGAGAGCTGCTCGCCCGGCGCGAGCCGGCACCGAAGGGCCTCCTCCGCGAGGGCGAGCGAGGTCGGAAGGTCGACCGGAAACGGAACGATCGCCAGGGTCACGCCGGGTTCACGAGAGGCCTTGTATAAAGAGCGCCCTTATCGAGGTTGGTCGACCTCGCGAACCTCGAACGAGGGCCGAGGTCAAGGAGCATCTATGCGAAGCCTCACCGATCTTGCCAGTACTCTTGGACTTCGTCCCAGCGAATTCTATCCCGCCGGTCGGTGGGCCGGCAAGGTCTCGGTGCCGGCCGTCCGTGACCGCGCGTCGAAGAAGTCCGGTGGGAAGCTCGTGCTCATCACGGGGATGACGCCGACCAAGCACGGCGAGGGGAAGACCGTCACCGCGATTGGGCTCGCGGACGGCCTCGCCCGGCTGCATCATCGCGCGGTTCCGTGTTTGCGCCAGCCGTCACTGGGCCCGATCTTCGGGGTGAAGGGAGGCGCAACGGGCGGGGGCAAGGCGACGGTCGAACCGTCCGACGAGATCAACCTCGGGTTCACTGGGGATATCCATGCGGTTGCGGCGGCCCACAACCTCCTCTCGGCACTGATCGAGAACCACATGTTCCACGGAAATTCGCTCAAGATTGACCCCAATCGCATCCTGTGGCCCAGAACCGTCGACATGGAGGACCGGGCGCTGCGCCACATCACGGTCGGACAGGGCCACGACCCTCGGTTCATCACCCACGACAGCTCGTTCGTGATCGCCGCGGCCTCCGAGGTGATGGTGATCCTGGCGCTGGCCCGGGACTACTCGGACCTCAAGGCCCGACTCGGCCGCGTGATCGCGGGACTTACGAACGACGGCAGCGCGGTGCGGTCGTCCGACCTCCACGGAGCCGGGGCGATGGCCGCCCTCCTTCGGGACGCCCTCGCGCCGAACCTGGTCCAGACGGCGGAAGGGAATCCGGCACTCGTCCACGCGGGCCCGTTCGGCAACCTCGCTCACGGGACGTGCAGCCGGCTCTCGATTGAGCTCGGGCTCGCCGCGGCCGAGTACTGCGTGGTCGAGGCCGGATTCGCGACCGAGCTCGGCGGCGAGAAGTTCATCGATATCGTGACGCCCACCCTCGGGAGGAGCGTGGACGCGGCCGTGCTGGTGGCCACCCAGCGCGGCCTTCGCTACCAGGGAGGCGCGTCGGACGAGGACTCGACGCACACCGACCGCACGGCGCTCGAGCGGGGCCTCGACAACCTGGCTCAGCATCTCGACAACATCGAGTCGTTCGGGGTGCCGGCGGTCGTCGCGCTCAACCGGTTCCCCGGCGACACTGCCGAAGAGACCCAGGTCGTCCAGCGGTTCTGCCGGGCCCGCGACGTCGAGGTGGTCGAGGCCCGCGGCTTTGCCGAGGGAGGCAAGGGGATGGTCGAGCTCGCCCGCGCCGTGGAAGCGGCGGCTGGGCTCGGTCGAAAGAGCAAGCCGATCAACGCGCCGGGGACGGCCGTGTTCGATCAGGTGGAGACGATCGCGACGCGCCTCTACGGAGCGTCCCACGTCAACCGCACGCCCGAGGCGCTCGAAGACCTGGCGCTCCTCACGAAGCTCAAGGAGGTCGACGGACCGGTCTGCATCGCGAAGACCCCCCTCTCGCTCTCGGACAACCCGCACATGCTCGGCCGGCCGCGCGACTTCAACGTCACGGTCGACCGTCTGACCCGTTCTGCGGGCGCGGGGTTCACCGTCGCGTACCTCGGAACGATCGAGACCATGCCCGGGCTCCCCACGCGACCCTCGGCCGAGGACATCGACCTGACGCCGGACGGCCGGGTGACCGGCGTTCACTGACCCCCGCTTCTGCTCGAAAAGGCCTCCGGGACGGAGGCCACCGCGATCGCCCCCTCGCGCCGAGCGAGGCCCCCTGCGCACGGTGGCTCAAGACCCCGTTCGTGCCCCCAGAGCCTTTCATATACCAGTGAATCGATATGTCGTTCGTCAGACAAAGATAGGGGTCTTGTCTGACGGGCATGGTCGACACGTCGGAGCGGGTGACGGTGCGGATCCCGCAGGAACTTCTCGAGAAGCTGAAGCAGATTCAGCAGCTCAAGGGGACCCCGACGATCTCCGACACGATCCGGGAGGGGCTCGACCAGTACATCGAGCTGCACCTCCCCCCTCAGAACATCCGCAAGGTGGTGGTCGAGCTCTCCCGGCAGGACAACAGCCGGCTCGAGGAGTTCGTCCGCGAGGGAAACTCCGTCAGCGTCGACGACGCCGTTCGGTCGGCCGTTCGGGAGTACATCCGCAGCCGGCTCGAG
>CAZCNZ010000170.1:0-6233 GCA_964500245.1 uncultured Thermoplasmatales archaeon
AAGCGAACGCCGCGACGATCTGGCCGACCCACTCGCTGTGCTCGACGTCGGCGGTCACGTGGAGCGAGTAGTACTCGAGGTGCGCCTCGTCGACCCCGTAGTGATGGCGGAACGCGGGCAGAAGTCGTGCGCACAGCTCCACGTTGGGGGGCTCTGACGACCCGGCCGCGCTGACATAGAACGTGTTCACCCGGTTGGTGTAGAGGAAATCGTCGATCGCCACCATCGTGCTCGGGAGGAGCGGCGCGTTCAGTACCTCCTTGCGGGGGACGCCCAGGCCCTCGCAGAATCGCAGCCACAGCTCGGGGTGTCCGACGGCTTTCCCCTTCGGGTCCCCGGCCTCCTCCACCAGCTGGTCGAGGATCATCCGGCGGTACGGGTCGTTCGCGGACTCCCAGGAGCAGTTCGCGAACCGCTCCGCCATGGCGATCGGCACGGAGGCGAGCCATGGATAGAACTGCTTCACCCAACTCTGGATGAGGGCGCGCGGCGCCTCCCCCTTCTCGATGCGGGTGAAGAACGGATGCGTCTTGAACGGGTGGTTCGCCATCTTGTACTTCGTGAGCTCGTCACGGAACTTCGCGCCCTCGAACCGCACCCAGGGAGGCTCCGCCATCGTCGCGCCGAGCGGGTCACCCTATTTGGTCGCCGAGGTTTCGCGGTGAACCTCCCGAGTTATCGAGCCGCGACCCGCTGCGAGTCCGTGTCCACCTCACCGGGGGGCGTTCCGCTCGTGCCCCCATTCGGTCCTCTCGAGGGGATCCGGGTCCTGGAATCGGCACGATTCGTCGCGGGGCCGTGGGCGGCAACGTATCTCGGTGAGTTCGGGGCACGCGTGATTCACGTGGAAGGTCCCCCGTTCGAGCCGCCCTACGCGGACCCGACCCGCACGCTGCGGCCGGTTCTCGAGGGAGGCGATTCCAGCGAGACGGTCTCCGAGTCCTGGGTCCAGTACTCCCGCAACAAGCTCTCCGTGGGCCTCGACATCCGCCGTCCCGAGGGCCGGGCCATCTTTCTCCGATTGGCGACGCAGTCGGACATCTGGATCGAGTCGTCCCGTCCCGGCACGTACGACAAGCTCGGACTCTCGGACGAGGAGATGTGGCGCGCGAACCCTCGGCTCACGATCGTCCACGTCTCGGGTTACGGCAGGACGGGCCAACCGGACCGCCTCGCTGCTCCGTCGTACGACCTCACGGCCCAGGCGTACAGCGGCTATCTCTCCCTCCAAGGGAACCCCGACCCCGAGCCTCCGATGCGTTCGGGGACGGCCCTCAACGACACGGTCACCGGCCTGGCGGCCGCGACCGCCGGATTGATGGGATACGTCCACGCGAGTCGCACCGGACGAGGCCAATCGGTCGACGTTGCCCAGTACGAGACGTTCTTCATCCTCCTCGAGAACCTCGCGCTCGACTACTTCATGCGCGGCGTGGTCCGGGCAAGACACGGCTCGGCGCATGCGCGCCTCCACCCGTACGACGTGCACCGCGCCCAGGACGGCTGGGTGGTGGTCGCGGCCCCGACGCCCGAGGCGTGGCATCGGCTGAAGGACGTCATCGGTTTCCATGACCCGGTCTACGACGACCGGGATTACCGGCTCTCGCACCGGGAACCGGTCGACCGGGCGATCGCGGAGTTTTGCCGGGGTCGGACCCGGGACGAGCTCGAGGAGATCGGCCGGGCGCACGACGTGGCGATCACGCGGGTCTTCGACATCGCCGATGTGGCGCGGGACCCTCACTTCCGGGAAAGGGAGATGTTCGTGGAGTGGGATGACCCGGTCGCGGGCCGGGTGAAGGGAGCGGGTGTCGCGCCCAAATTCTCGGAGACGCCCGGAGGCGTCTGGCGTGGGGCTCCGTGGCTCGGTCAGGATAACCGAAGGGTGTTCGGCGACCTTCTCGGCGTGTCGGACTCCGAACTCGAAGCGCTCCGCGTCGCCGGTGTGATCGGAGAACGACCCCCGAAGCGACCGCCGAATGCACGGCCCCCGTTCTTCGTCCGAGAGGGTCTCTGAAGCTCATGTCCGTGCTTCCCCCCGGTCCGGACGACCCCGTGGTCCGAGAGGTGACCAAGTTCGCCGCGCGGCACCGCCTCGACGTCCGCTACCGAGAGCTCGACCGGGCTCCCGCGTTCCCGCGCGCGGAATACCGTGCGATGGGGAAGGCGGGACTGCTCGGCCTCCGCACTTCGACGAGATTCGGCGGCCGCGGGCTGCCGCTTCCCGTGGTGGGCCGAGCGCTCTTCCATCTCGCGTACCGGTCGGGCACCGCGTTCGCGAAACTCAGCCTGCAACCGGAGTTCTCGTCGGTCCTCGCGGACCATGGCTCTCCCGAACTGGTCGACGAGTGGTTCCGCCCGATGGTTCGCGGGGAGAAGGTGGTCGGGAACCAGGTCACGGAGCCGGGTGCGGGGTCCGACGCTCTGGGGATCGCTCTTTCCGCCACCCGGGACGGCGACTCGTACCTCCTCACCGGCGAAAAGAGCGAGATCGCGCTCTGCGAGGACGCGGACGCGGCGATCGTGTACGCCCGGGTGCCGGGAGACGACCCACGCGGAGGGATCACGGCCTTCCTCGTTCCCCAGGATCTCGATGGAATCGAGCGCCGGACGACCAGCGGGGACCTCGGGGAGCGCTGGCAACGTCGGGGTGCGGCTCGATACGACCACGCACGGGTACCGTCGCGGTTCCGGATCGGGGAGGAGGGGAAGGGGTTCGACTACCTTCGCACCGAACTCACGCAGGAGCGGGCATTGCTCGCAGCGATCTACCTCGGCCCCGCGTTCGCCTCGTGGGAGGCGACGGTCGCCTACGCCCGCGAGCGCGAGGTCTTCGGCAAGCCCCTTCTCCGTCAGGAAGGGGTTTCGTTCCCACTCGCCCAGGACATCGGCCGACTCTCCTCCGACTGGCTGTACACGGAGAGGACCCTTTCCCTCCTCGAGGAGGGCCACGACGTCGCCGCCGAAGCCGCGCTCTCGAAGTGGATGGCGGTCGAGGATGGACTCCGAGCGATCGACCACGCGATCCAGTTCCACGGCGGCCGCGGCTATTCCCAGGACCTGCCGCACGAGCAGCGGTGGCGCGACGTGCGGAGCGGAGCGATCGCCCACGGTCCGTCGGAGATCATGCTCGTGGTCGCCGGGCACGAGCTCCGCGCGCGCGGACCGCGCTCCTCCGGCGTCTGAAGGACGCCCTCGGCCGTGCGGCGAGTCAGGCGGCCTTGGAGGAGGCTGCCGAACGGCCCCGTGGTCGGGGCGACTTCCGGGCCGTATCGACCGGCGTCGTGAACTGCTGCGTCTCCGTCGACCCGTCCATGGCGAGCGTGGAGGTGAGCCCGCCCGAAAGGATCTGGGCGACCTCGTCGAAATAGGTCGTCCCGACGAACGACTGGTGCTTGACGGCCGAGTACCCCTCCTCCTCGGCCCGGAACTCCTCGTTCTGGAGCTCCGTGTACGCTGTCATCCCGGTCTGGGCATAGCCGCGCGCCAGCCGGAACATCGACAGATTCAGCGCGTGGAATCCCGCGAGCGTTACGAACTGGAACTTGTACCCCATTTCGCCGATCGTGGACTGGAACTCGGCGATGGCCTCCGGCGCGAGCTTCTTCCCCCAGTTGAACGAGGGAGAACAGTTGTAGGCCAGCATCTTGCCCGGGTATTCTCGGTGGATCTCGCGGGCGAACCGGGCGGCCTCCTCAAGGTCGGGGCCCGCGGTCTCGAACCACAGCAAATCGGCATGGGGCGCGTATGCGAGCCCGCGAGCGATCGCCATGTCGAGCCCTCCCGTGACCTCGAAGAACCCTTCGGGGGTCCGCTTCCCGGTCCGGAACGGGGCATCCCGGGGGTCGATCTCGCTCGTCAAGAGCTTGGCCGAGAGCGCGTCGGTGCGGGCGATCAGTACCGTCGGAACTCCAGCGACATCGGCCGCCAGACGAGCGGCCCAGAGCTTCTGGTTGAACTCTCGCGCCGGAACGAGTACCTTGCCACCCATGTGCCCGCACTTCTTGACGGAGGCGAGCTGGTCTTCGAGATGGAGCCCGGCGGCGCCGGCGTCGATGAGCGCCTTCGTGAGCTCGAAGACGTTCAGGTTGCCACCGAATCCGGCCTCTCCGTCCGCCACGATCGGGGCGAACCAGTAGACATCGCTCTTGCCGAGCGAATGCTGCTTCTCGTCCTCGCGCCGGAAGGCGTTGTTGATCCGACGAACGAGATTGGGCATCGAGTCGGCCGGGTAGAGGCTCTGGTCGGGGTACGTCTGGTCGGCGTCGTTCGCGTCCGCCGCCACCTGCCATCCGCTCGCGTAGATGGCGGGAAGTCCCGCGGCGACCATTTGGACCGCCTGGGTTCCCGTCATCGCACCGAGGGCTGGAAGATATGGCTCGCTCTCGAGGAGACGCCACAATCGCTGAGCGCCCAGGGTCGCAAGCGTGTGGGCGATCGGAACCGAACCACGGAGCCGTTCGACATCGGCGGGTCGGTACGGTCGTACGATGCCCTTCCACCGCTCGTTCTCCTTCCAGTCCAAGCCCACCGGTTCCGTCATTCGCCGACTCCTGGTTGCGTGTCCCCGAGTTGGGGGTACGCGTACTCCATGATAAACTCCACGAAAGTCTCCGATGAAATCACTTCGTTGAGGAGCGGGAGCGCCCGCCCGAGGGTCCGGATGATGAGGGAGCGATAGCCATCCGAAGTCACCAAGGTCCGAACTCACCAATTATAACCCCTGCCAATGTTCGAACGCCGTGTCGGAGCCGCCCGAGCACGATTCCATCCTCGACCTCTTGGTCCTGCGTGAGGTGCGCGGGTACCTGAGGCGGTCCCACGGTACCGGTCTCGCGGTCTTCATCGGGGTCGCCTACGCGCTTGGCTCGATGCTCCTCGGCGGCATGCTCATCCTCGCGCGATACCCGGGGGGCTACAGCTTCCTCGTCCTCTGGGGGAACGCCCTCGGCCTCCAGCCCTGGAATTACCCCGGTCTTCTCATCGAGGCGCCCTGGGGGTTCGTCGTACTCCCGTTCTTTGCCACCCTTTCGATGATCCTGGTCTCTGCGGGCGTGGGCCTCGGAATGGCCGTTGCGGTCCTGCTCGGAATCCAGCTGCTCCGCAGTCGCAGAGCCTCCCCGGGCGGACCGGTCGCGACCGGGACCATCGCGGGACTCACGCCGGCGATGATCGCCCTCGTGACGCTCGGGGCATGCTGCTCGACGACCGCCGCGGCCACCGCTGGTGTCGGATTGGTCGCTCAGGCGAGCGGCTCGTCGACCACTAACCTTCTCCTCAACAACTGGTTCCTGGGAGTGTTCCAAGTTGTGGTCGTCTTCGTAGCGCTGATTGCCCAGGAGCTACTGCTGCGAATGTACGGCACTCTCTTCGCCTCCGGCGATCCAGCGTTCTCGAGCCGGAGCCGCCCTCATCCCCCGATGGACCGCCGGGCGATCGTCGCCGGCGTCCTTCGGGCGGCTCTTGTAGCCGCCGGCATCACATGGATCCTCACTGCCGTGGCGGATTGGACTAACGTGAGTCCCGCTGCCGCGCCCGCGGGAGTCTGGTTTAACTGGATTATCGAACACTGGCTCGTGGGTGGCCTCGCCGTCGTCACGGCGCTTTCTCCACGAACGTTGAGAGACTGGTATCGATCGGTCGCGGCGACCCCTCGCGCCATCTTGTTCCGGGTATCCCTCTGGGTCGGTGCTTGGACCCTCGGGGGTTGGGTCCCGCCGCCCTTCGCGGGTGCGGGTGTGGAAGGATTCGGAAATGAGATTCTCGGAGCGCTGGGCGCCCCTGCGTCGCTCGGAGCGGTCGCCCCCACCTTCGCGGTAGGATATTCCCTGGTCTTCCAGTGGTGCTTCCAGTACCTCCTGCTGGCCGTCCTCGCTGGGCTCGTCGCGCTCTACCCGAGGGAGACGCTCGAATGGTTCGCCGGCCCTGCCTCGAGTGAAATCCCCCGTTCCTCGCCGGAGGCGGTCATCACCGCTCCGAGCGCTTCCGGCGCCGCGCGATGAGTTTGAGGTCGGGCCGTTCCCGTACGAGACCATGCTAGGCTCGCTCGTGATCCTCGCGATCCTTTCCGCCGGGATGGCCGTTTCGATCGCGTATCTCGTGAAGTGGTCGAGCGAAGCACGCTCGCCTCTCCGGGTCGGTACCGTGGTCTTCCTGCTGCTCATGATGGCCGCCATGCTGGCGGGCGGAGTGGTCTACTACGCCCACCCCTCGGCCGCCTCTCTGGTGGAGGC
>CAZCNZ010000171.1:0-3861 GCA_964500245.1 uncultured Thermoplasmatales archaeon
ACCCCCTCCGCGGGGAGATCGAGCGCCCGATCGATCGGGCGGCGCTGATCCGAAAGCGACAGCTGCTCGTGGCCGGCGTCCGTGACGCCCGGCGCTGGGGGATCCTCGTGTCCACGTTCACCGGGCAGAACCGGAGCCCGACCGCGCTCGCCCTCCAAGAGCGCGCCCGGGCCCGCGGGCGGGACGCCGAACTCCTGCTGTTCGACCGCCTCGACGGCCGGGACCTTGAGGGCCGGGCGTTCGATGCTTACGTCTCGACCGCCTGCCCTCGGATCGCGCTCGACGACAGCGAGAACTACCCGAAACCGATCCTGACCCCACCCGAGTTCCTGATGGCGCTCGGGGAGCTGCCGCTGGAACCGTACCGGTTCGACACGTACCACTGAGCGCCGCAACCCGAAAGAACCGGGAACGTGGTTCTCCGAACCATGAAAGGGCTCCTCCTCGGCGCCGTCGCGCTCCTGGTCGCCGGGGTTGCCCTGGTCGCCCTCAGTGTGATCCAGGGCGGGGCGACGGTGTACCTGGTCGTCATCGTCCCGGTCCTCTCCGGTTCGTCGCTCGTGTTCCTGCTGGGCGTCGTGCTGCTCATCTGCGGGTTCGTAGCGCTCCTGTTCGCCTTCGCGGCCGGCGGAGCCGAGGGGGCTCTCGCACTCCAATCGGAGGATTCGACGCCGGGCGCGGTTCCGTCCGGCGGAGGGGTTGGGGGCGTCGTGCTGATCGGCCCGGTGCCGATCGTCTTCGGTTCTTGGCGGGGAATCTCTCGCCGGGCCCGGTGGGCCCTCGCCCTCCTCGGGGCCGTCCTGCTTATCGCCGTCGTGCTCGCGACCGTGTGGCTTTGGCGATAGGCGCCTTCGCCGCCGCCGTGTGGGCCGCCTCGAGGAATATCCGGTGGAGCCGCGGGTCCCCGGAGAGCTCGGGGTGGAAGGCGAGCCCCCAGACCACCCCGGCGCGCACTCCGACGACCTCGCCGCCGCGCCACGCGAATGCCGTGGCCTCCGGCCCGACCGAGTGGATGCGGGGAGACCGGATGAACACCCCCGGGAAGGGTCCTCCCGTCAGGCCCTCGACATGGATGGGGGCCTCGAACGACTCGCCCTGGCTCCCGTAGTCGTTCCTGCGGACCTGGACGTCGAGAAGACCGTACGTGGGCGGGTCCATGCCGCTCATCCCCGGGACGAGCTCACGCGCAAGCAGGATGAGCCCGGCGCACGTGGCGAGCACAGGTAGGCCGTTCTTCACCCGCTCTCCGAGCGGATTCCAGAGGCCCCCCTGGACGAGCAGCCTCGCGATCGTCGTCGATTCCCCGCCCGGCATGAAGAGCGCCCCGACCTGGGCGAGCTCGGCGGGCGTGCGGACCGCTACGAGGTCGTCGCCCGGCATGATCGCGGCGAGGGCCGCGAGGTGCTCGGGGACGTCTCCTTGGAGCGCCAGCACTCCTACCTTCATTTTCCGGCTCGGAGCTCCTCGATGATCGCCTTCGCCCGGTCGAACCGGACCTGGTGGTCCTTCACCAGACGCTCGACGACCCGGTCGACCTCGTCCGGACGCGCGCCAGCGCTCACGGCGAGGTTCCGTGCGTGAAGTTCCATGTGCCCCCGCTGGATCCCTTCCGTCGCCAGTGCACGCAGCGCGGCGAAGTTCTGGGCCAGCCCGACCGAAGCGAGCACCTCGCCGAGTTCCCGGGCCGACTTCACCCCGAGCACCTTGACGTTGGCTTTGGCGGTGGGATGGACGGCGGTGGCGCCACCGATCAGCCCGACCGGGGCCGGGAGCTCGATCGTGCCGACGAGGTTGCCGTCCTTGTCCTTCTCGTAGGTGGTGAGCGGTCGCACGACCCCCGCCCCGTCCGCCGCCTTCCAGGCAGCGTACGTGTGGGCGCCGCTCTCGATCGCTCGGAAATCGTTCCCCGTCGCCACCACGACCGCGGAGACGCCGTTCATGATCCCCTTGTTGTGGGTGGCGCAGCGGAACGGGTCTGCGAGCGCGAAGGCGTACGCGTCGAGGATCGCGTCGACGACCTCGGGACCGGTCGCGGTATCGGTCTTGAGGAGCTCGGCCGGGAAGGTGGCGTGGGCCCGGGCGAGTCGGTGAACGGCCAAGTTCGAGATGATTCGAAGCACCACGCGTCCGCCCGTGAGGCGGGCGAATTCGGGGGCGAGCGCCTCGCACATCGTGTTCACGGCGTTCATCCCCCCCGCGTCCCGGGCGTCCACGAGAAGGTGCGCGATGACCATCGTCCCCCGCGTCGAGGGAACGCTCCGCACCTCGATCTCCTTCGCGCCGCCTCCGAACTTGACGAGCACCGTGTCCGTCGCGTTCGCCTCCTCGAGGAGCGCGTCGCGATGGTGAAGGATCCGGAGACGGGCGGCCGCCGGGTCCGGGACATCGACGATCTGGACCTGGCCGATCATGACGGGGGGCGTGGTCTGGGCGAAGAAACCGCCCGCCGCGCGCGCCACTTTCGCCGCGTTCGAGGCGGCGGCGACCACGCTCGGCTCCTCGATCGCCATGGGGATGAGGTAGTCCTTCCCGTTGATGCGGAAGTTGGTCGCCACCCCGAGCGGGAGCGGCATCACGCCGACCACGTTCTCGATCATCCGGTCGACCAATCCGGGATCGATTCCCGGCGGAAACTCGAACGCGCGGGCCTCCTCCTCGGTGAGTCCGGCCCAGTCCCGGAGGAACGCCCGGCGTTCGGCGACGGTTCGCTTGTAAAATCCCGGAATCTCCGAGGACCGCTCCATCGCCTACTCCTCCGGCGGAGCCGGCTCTTTCGAGGGGCTCTCGCCGGATGCCGGGGAGTGGTCGCGGGCCACGATAACCTTGGCCGGTCGCAATAGTCCCCCGAAGAAGCGGTACCCTTGCTGGACCACCTCGGCGACGGACCCCTCCGGATGCGCCTTGCTGGCAGGGACCTCGCCGACCGCCTCTGCCTCGTCCGCGCGGAACGGTCGGCCGACGGCGGCGACCGATTCAACGCCCTCGTGCTTCAGGAACGTCGTCCATTCGTGGTCGAGGAGGTCGAGGCCCTTCCGCATCGGGTCGGACGCCGGAAGATGCGCGAACGACTCCCGAGCGACCCGGAACGCCTCGATGATCGGGAGGAGCTCGCGGACGAGCCCGGCCCGGGCCTGGCGGGAGATCGACTCCCGGTCCCGCTCCACTCGCCGGCGGAAGTTGTCGAAATCCGCGAGGAGGTACTTGTAGCGGGTCGCCCAGTCTTCGGCTGGCGGAGCGCCCCCGGGAGGTGCCTTCGCGCCTTCCTCCGGCTCGGCACGGTGGGTCGACGGAACCTCGGCGGTCTCTTCGGGCATGGAAGCCGGCGCCCGCAGGGAAGCTCGGGGTAATAGGGCTTGTTCCGGGGGTTGGAAACAGCGTTTTGGGGGAGTTCCGGAGGGTCCTGGACCCCCTGAAATCGGGGGGTCTTTCCGGGGGCCAATTTCCACCGAAACCCAAGCGTTATAACGCGCGTCCGGCTCGGATAATTGGAGTCGATTTCCCCCCGAATTTACGATGGTGCAGCAGGCGGTCAGCGGCCCCGTTTACGACGCGAGTTCCATCCAGGTACTCGAGGGTCTCTCCGCCGTGCGACGACGCCCGGGAATGTACATCGGGTCGACCGACGCGCGAGGTCTCCACCACCTGGTCTACGAGGTCGTCGACAACGCGATCGACGAGGTCCTCGCAGGGGCGTGCACCGACATCGAGGTGACGCTCCAATCGGACGGGTCCTGCTCCGTCCGGGACAACGGCCGGGGGATCCCGGTCGAGAACCACCCGAAGTACAACCGTCCGACGCTCGAGATCGTCATGACCGTGCTTCACGCCGGTTCGAAGTTCGACCGGAACACCTACAAGGTG
>CAZCNZ010000172.1:0-7062 GCA_964500245.1 uncultured Thermoplasmatales archaeon
CCCGAGGGATTTGAATGGTCGGTGGGCCAAGTCTTCCATGGTTCGACGGGCTGCCCTGCTCAGTGACCGTCTGCGACCGGGACTACATGATCCTCTATCTGAACGACCGGTCGGCCGAGGTGAACGCGTCGGACGGAGGGAAGTCTTTAGTGGGGAAGAACCTCCTCGACTGCCATCCCCCCGACGCCGGGAAGAAGCTTCGAAAGGTGATGGCCTCGGGCCGCCCGAACGTCTATACGATTGAGAAGAAAGGAAAGAGGAAGGTCATCTTCCAGGCCCACTGGAAGCGACGCGGACGTCCCGCCGGGCTCGTGGAGATCACGTTCGAGTTACCACCCCGAATGCCGCACTTCATCCGGAGTTGACGGCAAGCTTGCGAGGCGGTCTCGCGCCGCCAAGGTAGCGGTCGAACCAATCCGCCGTCCGTCGGGCCACCGATTCGAGCGTGCCCGGCTCCTCAAAGAGATGCGAAGCGCCGGGGATGACCACGAGCTCCTTCTCGCAACGCAATCGCCTCATCGTCCGGTCATTGAGTTGCTGAATCGGGGCATCCTCTCCCCCGACCAGGAGGAGCGTCGGACACCGGATCCGCTCCGCGGCCGGATCCCCGAGGTCGGTCCGCGCCCCGCGAAGGACGATTGCCCTCACCAGTTCCGGCCGTTCCGCGGCGGCGATCATGGCGACCGCGCCGCCCGTGCTCGCGCCGAAGAACCCCAACGGAACCCCTTTCGATTCGGGGCGCGAGGCGTACCAGTCGGTGGCGGACAGGAGCCGCTCGGTCAGGAGGGGAATGTCGAACCGATACCTCGCGGTGAGTTCGTCCACCGGCGCTTCGGAGGACGAAAGAAGGTCGAGGAGAAGCGTCCCCAAACCGTGCTGGTGGAGAAGCGCGGCGACCGTCCGGTTGCGGGGACTTCGGCGGCCACTCCCGCTTCCGTGGGCAAACAGGACCACCCCTTTTCCCGTCTCTGAGGGGACCAAGTCCGCGTCGAGTTCGACCTTTCCCGAAGGGATTCGAACCGCCAAGGGCCGCGATGCCATCGGACTCGCGGCCCGGAAGGGGGACGCTGAAGGTTACGGGTTTCGGTCGGCGGTCCCACCCACTACGAGGCGATTCGTTGGATGATTTCCTCGGCGGACTCGAAGACGACGTTCTGTTGGCAAAACCGAGGCAGGTACTTCGCCGCCTTGCCGGAGTTCGTGGCGGTCGTTTTCGGTCCCATCGCCTCGATCGGCGCGACCACCATGCAGGTGTCCGCGACCACCGTCCCGCCGGCCGCCTCTACGGTGGCCACGTAGCCGAGCTTGGTCGCGAGGTCCTTGACGGCCCTCGACGTGCACACCCAAAGTGACGTCCCCGGGCGAATCCGCTTCCCGTCGAGAAGGGTGGCGATCTCCCTCACCTCCTCGAGGGATGCGTGGGGGCAACCGAACGTGACCAAGTCGATCCGGTCGGCCGACCCCGTGTTGAGCCGCCGCTTCACATCGCCCAGGGAAGCGCGGTCCACTTCCACCGTCCCCTCGATCCGGTCGACCGCGACGAGATGGCCCTCCACCTCGGGGGTGAAGCCGGCGACATGGAACAGGTCAATCGAACCGGAGGCCGCTCCCGCCGCGCTCAGGACCTTGAACTCCTCGAGCGTCGGTGCATGGCGGATCCCTGTGATGTAGGGTATCCTGCCCTTGACGACCTCGCCGAGCTGGTAGCCGAGCAGGCCGAAGTCGACCGTGCCCCGGAGGTCGCAGGTGACTCGTACCTCGATCCGGGGATGACGGTTCTCGGCGAGGTGGAGCCCGTAGCGAGGACCGTAGCCCGCGATCGCGTAGAGGAGGGTGCTCAGGCCCGACTCTCGGTTGGACCGAACCCCGAGGACAGAGTTCGCGAACGCGACGACCGAGGATTCCGAGAGGAAGGCGTCCGTGAACGGCGCGGGCATCTCTCCGACGAGGTACGGTGTGCACGTGATGGTCGGGGTGGCGCCCATCTTCTCGTAGATCTCGATCACCTCCTGCTGCTTCCGAGCGAACTCTTCGGGGATTCCCATGGATTTCCAGTCTCGCAGGTCCATCCCCGCCGGGTTGATCGTGACGTGGCGGGCTCGGAACTTGTACTTCCTCCCGAGGGTGCGCCGAAGTTCGAGTCCGGTCTCCGTGATGGTCTTGTACGAGACCCCCGCGATCTGGACATGGTCGACCGGGATGAACTGGTCCGTACCGAGCAGTTCCCCCGCGCGCGCCAGGAAATCCGCGATTTCGGGGTCGATCCCCAGGGCTTCGAGCGCGCGTCGGTCGACCCTCTTCCGGGCCACTTTCGGAATCTCGACCTCGATCTTCCCGAAAATCGCCCCCCACATGGTGATCGGGTCGGCCCGTTCGAGAACGATCTTCCGCGGAGCGACCCCTCGGGCGGCGAGGTTGACAATCCGGTCCGAGCCGACGGTAGAGCCCGACGCCCCCGGGAAGAACAGGGTCGCGCCGGCGAGGCTCTTTCCGAAGAGGTCGTGCTTCGGGTTCACGATGACGCCGTTCGCGTCGACGTCGTCGAGCCAAGAGATCGGTTGGTGCGTCCTCAGTTCGTCCACGGTCGGGCCCCCTAGCGTTCGAGCGCAAGTTCCGCCTTGCGCATCTTCAGTCGTTTCTCGGGCGGTACGTGGATGGGCCGGGTCGCATCGAGGGCGAGCTTGCTTCCGATTCCGTCCGGGGTCGCCATCGGGTCGAGGCTCGAACCCTTCACGTCCCTGAGGACGAGTTCCTTTCCGGCCTCCCAGTACATGGTTACCGCGTAGTTCACCTCGTGCGGGTTCGTCACGTCGACGTCCGCGTCGACGATGGTGATCTTCTTCAGGCTTCGATGACCGCGGATCGCCGCTTCGATCGCCGTCCGCGGGTCCCCCTCGCTCCGTTTCCGGATGGCGACCACCGCGTCCAGCCAGCCACTGCCCCCTTCGGTGAGAAAGACGTTCGCCACGTCGATCCCGGCCGCCTTCAGCGACCGGTAGATCGTCGGGGTCCTCGGTGCCCCCATCAGCAAGCGGTGCTCGTTTCCTCCCGGGAGAAGAGCATGATAGACCGCATTCTTCCGGAGCGCGATCCTATCGATGGCGAAGACGGGCTGTTCTCGGACCACGTCATAGGTGTTCGTGAGGTCGACGAACGGCCCTTCTTTCGTGGTCTCGTCGTGCAGGATTTTACCCTCGAGGACGATCTCCGTGTCGGCGGGATAGCTCGTGTCGTTGGTCTTCGCTGGCGCGACCTCGATGCCGTGCTCGAGAGCCGCCGCGATCCCGAGCTCGTACTGCCCCCGCTCGACCGTCGTGGCCCCCGCGATGAGGACGCCCGAACGATTGCCGATGGCCACCGAGACGCTGACGTCCTCCCCATGGTCCCTCGCGTCCAGGTAGAGGGTGTGAAGGTCGCGGTGCTCGACCAGCCTTCCCACAAACCGGTCCTTTCCGATGCGGGAGAGGCGGTGGAACGACATGTTCCGGGTCTCGCCCCTTCGAGCAAACACGACCCCGGAGGTGATGTAGACCCCCTGGTCGCTCGGGTAGTGCATCAGGATTGGGATCAGATCGAGGTCGGGTTCGAGGTACTCGAACGCGCCCCGACCCGCGGTGATGGGACCCGGGTTCCGGGTCGCGGCGTCGAGTCGTTCGATCCACTCCTCCTTCGAGAACCCGAGGCTGGCACAGAGGAGGTCCATGGTGCTGAGAAGGTTCCCCGCCACGGGGATCGAGCTACCCTCGATGTTCTCGAAGAGGACTGGCTGGCCCTCGTGCTTGCGAAGGAACGCGGCGACTTCGAACTTCGGGCTCACCCGTTCCTTGACGCGGTGGAGTCGTCCCTGCGCATCGAGTTTCTCGAGCGACTCGCGAAACCGCATCGGTTCAGTCCCGGCCGCCGGCTTTGGGCCTGCTCGTTCGGCTCGCCCCCTCACGATTTGCCACGGCCGCGCTTCCCGCCCGGGGGTCCCGGACGAGCGCCGGAACGCCCGGAAGGCGCGATAATCCTTCCGTGGAGGCGGTTTCCACCCACCTCGGGAAAACGACCCGGATTCCGCACCCGCCGGCCGAAGGGCGGTCGATGGTCATGAGGCCCAATCGGCTCCTTCTTGAAGGCGCGCACCGTGCCCGATTTGGTGGCGGGCGAAACGAGAGTCAGGCAGTCGGGGTCTCGACGAGGAAGTTCCGCAAGGGACCGCGCCGCATGGCGCTTCACGTACGAGCGGTCGCGGTACGATGAGCTTCCTTGGTTCGAACCCGGGCCAAGCCCCCAGGTACGGCTGGCCGTTGAATCCGGATTCCTCGCGAAAGGGTCCGAGGTGCTGGACATCGGGTGCGGCGCTGGGTCCAATCTCCTCTATCTCGCTCGAAATGGCCTTAGGGCCCACGGAGTCGACCTCTCTCCGGGCGCAGTGGCCGCGGCGCGGTCGCGCGCGGCGGAGGCCCGACTCGAGGTCCAAGTGCAGGAAGGAGACGTCCTCGCCCTTCCCTTTCCGGACGCGAGTTTCGACGCGCTCAACGACAACGGGTGCTTCCACACGATCCCCCTACGGCGACGCCGCCGCTACGCGGAGGAGGTTCGCCGGGTGTTGCGGAGAGAGGGACGTTTCGTCCTCTCGTGGGTCGCGCGTGAGCATGTCGGACCGCGGGGCCCCCCGCACCGTCCCTCCCTGCGAGAGGTGACCTCGTTGCTGGAGTCTCGGTTTCTGTTCGTTCGAACGGGATTTCAGCCTCCGCGAGAAGCCGGCGAGCCTCCGACGTACTTTGCGTTCCTCTCTCGAAGAACGGATCCCTACCCTCCCCTCCGTTGAACCGGGTCCCCTCTCGCCCTCCTCCGCCCATCCTCGATGATCCACCCTCCCTCGCGAGCCGGGGCCTGCAGCGGCCACCGCCGTGATCGGAGTCGCACCGTGGGGTCTTGTGCTTCCTCGTCCTCCTTCGTGCCGTGACGGTCCAGATGGTCGTGGTCGTCTCGGCCACCGACCCCGTGGCCGAATCGGTCGCGCAGCGTTGGGGAACCCCGCCGGCGGCCGAGGGGCATGTGGAGGGAGTGACGATTCGCCGCCTCTCGGAGACCGTGCGGCTCGTCCGACGGCCGGTACCGCACATTCATGACGAGGGCGTGGACCTCCTTCTGCCCCTCGAGGTCCGCAGCGCGCGCCCCACGCTAGTCTTCCCGTCGATCCACCGAAGCGCTCAGAACATTCGCTCGCTGACGGTCCACCCGCTCGGGAACCCCGGGTCGCACGCGCCGCTGGGCGGCCGCCCTCGGACGCTCGTCCCGGCGGACCCGCGGCGGATGGTGTCTGCCCTCCGGCGCCTGAACGAACGATGCGAACCCCTTGGACTTCCGGCGACGTACGAGGCGACCCACCATGGACCGGCGGTCGACCTCCCCGCGTTCTTCGTGGAGATCGGGTCAGGGGAGCACACGGACCCGTCCCCGGAAGCGGTAAGAGTGCTCGCCGACGTGATCCCCGAGATCGACCTCCCGCCGGACGACCGCATCGCCCTCGGGGTCGGCGGAGGCCATTATGTGCCGCACTTTTCCGACCTTGCCCTTCACCGTGCCTGGGCGTTCGGCCATCTCCTTTCGCGACATGCGCTGGAGGAGATCGACCGGGAGACCGCCGTCCGGGCGTATTCTCTGACCGAAGGCGCCGAGGGGGTCGTGTTCAGCCGGGCCAAGGACGCCCAGCTCCCTGTCCTAAACGGAATCGGCCCCCGACTAAGGGACCAGGATGCACCGCCCCGAACCCGGGACGCGTCCGGCGTGTTTACGGGCGACGCTCGTTCGGCTTCTGGAACATGATGGCGCCGGACCGGTAGACGGCCTTGCCGAGTCGCACGGCTTGCGTGGACGCCACGCTGGGCGACCTCTCGGCGAGCATGAGGCTCTCCACGATCTGGCGGAACAGGGCGCTCTGGTTGATCTCGGGGTGACGGTCGAGGAATTCGCTCTCCTCGGGGGTGATGGTGATGTTCTTTCGCATCATGCCCTGGAACGGAGCCTCGGGCTTCGATCGCGACGCCATGGTTTCCCCATTCGCGTACACGTATAAGTGCGTATTGTTACAGCGGGCCGTCCTCGGCCGCCTCGACCCCGGCTCGGCTACCTTTTGAGCACCGGACCCGCGAAGACCGTCACCGCGGCGCGGCTGTCCATGGCGCGTTCGGCCGCCTCCCGGACCTCGCGCGGACGGACCCGGCGCAGCATCGTTGGCCAGTGCGTGAGGTGGTCGCCCGGCAGCCGGTGATAGGCGACCTCGACCGCCAGCTCGTGCGCGTCGGCGGTCGATTCGAGCGCGAGCGGGATCTCGCCGATCGTGCTTTCCCGGATCTCGCGGAGCTCAGAGGAGGAGACCTCTTTGGAGCCCATCCGTTCGACCTCCGCGGCCAGCATCCGCGCGACCTTCACCGCATTCGTGGGGCCGGTTCCCGCGCCCACGGTCCAACGCCCCCCAAAACGCATCGCCTCGAGCTGGCTTGCCGCGTGGTACGCGAGCCCGCCGCGCTCCCGGATCCGCTGGAAGAGACGGCTCAGTTGAGCCCTCCCACCGAGCACCTCGTTCGCCAGGAACGCGGCCGGATAGTCGGGGTCCGACCGGGAAAGCGAATCGCCACCCATGCGTACGTCGACCTCGGAGCGTCCGGGCAGTTCTGCGGTCAACGTCCGGGGAGTCCGGCGACGGACCGCCGGGAACTGAAGCACCGGCCCGCGGTCCTCTGCGAAATCAGAGAAATAACGGCGCGTCGCGGCTTCAACAGCGGAGAGCCGGGCCGGCGTGGTGACGACGAGAATCGCGTCCCCGCTCGTGTAGTGGCTCCGATGGAACCGTCGGAGATGCTCGGCCCGGATCCGACCGACCGACCGTCGATCTCCAAGGCCGTTGGTGCGGTACGGGTGGCCCTCGGGGTAGGTCGCACGGAGCAGCTCCCGGTCCCCCCGGCTCGCCGGTTGCGCGAGTTCCCGCAGCTGGCGTTCGAGAACCTGTCGTCGGGCTCGCGCCAGGTCCTCTAGGGCGAATCGGGGTCGAAGAACCACGTCGGCGAGCAGACC
>CAZCNZ010000173.1:0-2822 GCA_964500245.1 uncultured Thermoplasmatales archaeon
AACTCCATCGCCCGGGAGATCTCCGAGCGGTTGCCGAACAGGAGTTCCGAGCCACGGAGCAGCTCCCGGAACGACCGACGGTCCCAGCGGTAATGGATCTCTTGCGCCGGGTCGGCCGCCACCTTGAGCCCGCGGGCCCGCGCCGCCTTCTGGAGGCGAAGCTGGAACCGTGGGTCGGCGGTGGTCAAGTGGAGCCATGAGTACTCGGCGAGCCACGACGTCGGAACCTCCGCGCCCGAGGCGTCTCCCATCACTCCTTGGTCGATGAGCGTCCGCTGGGCCCCCCCGCGATCCTCGATGATGTAGCAGGTCGGCGTCGGCTGACCTCGTACCCGTTCGAGGCCGCGCACATCCACGCCCGCACGCGTGAGGGCCGTGACATAGTCCGTCGGGAACCCGTCCCCGACCCGGGCGACCAGCCCGGTGGCCACCCCGAGGCGGGAGGCCGCGCGGACGATGTTGGTCGCCGTTCCTCCGAGCTCGGCCCGCCCCCCGAGCACGGGAACCGTTCGGTCTGCAGCGGGGAACGATTTCACCGATAGGAACCGGTCGATGATGACGTGGCCCGAAACGAGCAGGTCCCGTGGCCGTTCGACCATCGATCCCGTCATCGTTCGCGGCGTCGGGTGAACCCTCGGTACCCTTATCGCTTGGGGGAACCCGCGGAGCCGCTTAAGTCGCTAAGAGGATGCCGCCGGCCGAACAATGCTCGTGGTCGGAGCGATCCTGGACATCGAAGGCGCCCGACCGGCGTATGTCCGCCTCCGCCACGGTCGCGTGACCGAGGTGGGGGTCCGCGGTACAGAAGGACGCCGTCGCGGCGAGCGAGTCGTCCGCGGAATCGTTGTCCCGGCCCCCGTCAACGCCCACACTCACCTCGGCGACTCGGTCTCCGTCCGGGAGCCGCCGCCCGGTCCCGTGTCGAAGCTCATCCAGCCGCCCCACGGCTACAAGTTCCGGCTGCTCGCGAATGCCTCGCGCGAGGAGAAGGTAGCCGCGATCCGCGCCGCCCTCCGCCGAATGGAACGCGAGGGGGTGGCCGTGACCGTCGACTTCCGCGAAGAAGGAAGACCGGGGGTCGAGCTGCTCCGGACCGCGGCGCAGGGCCGCTCGATCCGCGTGCTGGCGCTCGGCCGGCCCCTCGCGCGGCCGGTCGACCGTTCGGAATTGGACCGCCTCCTTTCGGTCGCCGACGGCGTGGGCCTGTCGAGCGCTCGGGACGAGACGGACGACAGCCGCCGTACGATCGCTCGGGCCTGCCGGGCCCGCGGGCGGAAGTTCGCCCTCCACGCGAGCGAAGCGGTCCGGGAGCGGCCGGATCGCTACCTCGACCCTCGCCCGGACCTCCTCATCCACCTCGCGAAGGCGACCCGAGACGACCTCGCGGCCGTCCGGGACGAACGAGTGTCGGTCGCGGTCTGTCCCCGGTCCAACGCGCTCTTTGCGCGTCAGCCGGACCTGGAGGCGATGGAACATCTCGGTCTCTCCGTGCTGTTGGGCACGGACAACGCGATGTTCCACGCCCCGTCCCTGTGGCACGAGATGGAGTTTGCCTACGTCGCGTCCCGGCTGAAACGACGACCCGTCTCGGCGGCGTTTCTCGCGCGGGCCGCCCTCGTGGAGCCGTGGGCGTGGCTCGGAGAGCCCGAGGCCGCGCTCGTCGGGCCGGGGATGCCCCATCCTCCGGTCGTCCTGCGGCTACCTCCGGACGACCCGGCGTACCAGGTCGTCACGCGGACCACCGAACACCTTATGGCCCGGTTCCGGCCCCCGGCTCGACGCCCAAGCTCCGACCGATGAAGAGCGACGAGCTGTTCGCACTGTTGCGCCGCCGTGGGGTATTCTGGCCGAGCGCCGAGATCTACGGGGGCGCCCAGGGCCTCTACGACTACGGTCCTCTCGGGGCCGCCCTGAAGCGCCGCATCGAGGAGGCCTGGACGGCCTGGTTCGTGGGGATGTCCCACGATTACTACCTCATTGACCCCACCGAGATCCTCCCCGAGGCGGTCGTGCGCGCGTCCGGCCACCTGGAGAACTTCACCGACCCCGAGGTCACCTGCGAAAGTTGTCACTCCGCCTTCCGGGCCGACACGGTCCTCGAGAAGATCCGCCCCGAGGGTGTGGACGGTCTGACCTCGAAGGAGATCGAGGAGATCGTGCGCGCCCGGGGCGTGAAATGCCCGAACTGCGGCGCGAAGACGCTGAGCGTCCCGCCCCCGTTCAACATGATGTTCGGCCTAGACTACGGGGTCACCGGGCACGAGCGCGTCTACCTGCGCCCCGAGACCGCCCAGAGCAGTTACCTCGCGTTCTCCCGGATGTGGGACGTCGGCCGGCACGCGCTCCCGCTCGGCATCGCCATCATCGGCAAGGCGTACCGGAACGAGATCGCGCCGCGCCAGATGCTGTTCCGGATGCGTTCGTTCGAGCAGGCCGAGCTCCAGGTCTTCTTCGACCCGGAGCACTTCCCCTTGCCGTTCGACCGGGTCGCGGAGGACGTGCTCCCGGTCGTTCGGGCCGCCCGTCGGCTCGCCGGCTCGGAAGAGGTCGAACTCGTCCGCGCGGGGGACCTCGTCTCCTCGGGGGGATTTCCGGACTTCTACGTCTACCATCTCGTGCACACCTTCCGGTTCTTCCGGGACGTCCTCGGGATTCCGGCGGAGAGGATCCGGCTGTTCGAGAAGTCCGACCAGGAGCGGGCGTTCTACAACCGGATCCAACTCGACATCGAGGTGCGCCTCGACAGCATGGGCGGGTTCAAGGAGATCGGCGCCGTTCACTACCGCGGAGACTACGACCTCGGGCGGCACGGCCAGGGGTCG
>CAZCNZ010000174.1:0-4320 GCA_964500245.1 uncultured Thermoplasmatales archaeon
CGAACGGGGTGCACGCGCGCTTCGGCGTGGCGGCGCAGGGGTTCGCCCGGCAGGTCCGCGAGTTCTCCCCGGACAGCACGCTCAACACCGAGGCGAAGCCGCTCACCTTCTCGCTCCACCACCTCGACCCGCGCGAGCTCCTCGTCTTCATGGGGCTCACGAACGTCAAGACGTTCCTGCCGCCGCTGCGGCAACTGATCGAGCGGGTCAGCATCTCGACCCCCGACTTCACCGTCAAGGACCTCGTGAAGGCCTCCGAAGCCGGGGAGGGCCCGGTCGCCGAGACCCTGACCGAACGGCTCGAGTACGTCGAGCAGACGAAGCTCCTCGGCCCCCAGGGGACGAGCCTGAGCGAGCTCGTGAAGCCCGGCGAAGCGACCCTGGTGAACCTGCGCGGGGTCGCCCCGGACGTCCAGGAGCTCGTGGTCGCCCGCATCGCGGCGACGCTCTTCGACAACCGAAAGCGGGGGAAGATCCCCCCGCTCTTCCTCGTCATCGAGGAGGCGCACAACTTCGCGCCCCAGCAGGGCCAGGTGACCTCCTCCCGGGTCCTGAAGAACATCGCGAGCGAGGGGCGGAAGTTCGGCCTCGGGCTGTGCGTCGTGACCCAGCGTGCCGCGCGGATCGACAAGAACGTGCTCTCGCAGTGCAACACGCAGTTGATCCTTCAGGTCACGAACCCGCTCGACCTGAAGGCGATCACCTCCTCGATCGAGGGGTTGACGAATGGGATGACCGAGATGATCCAGTCGCTCCCGGTCGGGGTCGCCCTCATCACGGGCGGCGGCTACCACACGCCCCTCTTCTGCGAGGTCCGTCCGCGCTCGACCCGCCATGGCGGAGAGAGCGTCCAGGTCGTCGCGGCCTGAACGGTGCTCAAGGGATCATCGCGCCGGCCCTGGGACGGGGCCTGGGGGGGCTCCCATAGGCTATTCAATGCCCCTCGTGTCGAGCGACACGCGACCCATGGCGTGCCGTCGACACCGATCGAGGTCGCCGCGAGTGCGACCCGAACGCGCGGTTATGGTCCTGGTGCTGTGCGTCGTCGCGGCCGGCGCCGCTAGTGCCGGGTTCGCCCTCGGACATCCTGCCGGTGGGGCTCGGGACGCCCCGACTTCCCTTCCCCCCCGAGCAACGAATTGGGATCCGTCCGCGCCCGTCCGAGGGGTCGAACTCTCGGGCGAACCATTGGCCCCGGCGTTACCGCTGGTGAACGGGTCGGTCTTCGCGAAGGTGAACGGCTACGGCGAGCCGCCGGTGATCGCCGGAGCCGTCGTCGCCGCCTACAGCACGACGTGCACGACTACGCGGCCGCTTCCCAACACCTGCCCGGTCGTCAACCAGACCACGACCAACGGTTCGGGGGGCTTTGGCCTCGGCCTCCCGGCCGGCACGTACTACATCGCGGTCCAACCGGACTCGGCCATCATGGGCGGCGCGTACCCGTACGGCTTCGGAGGGGCCTCCGAAAAGGTGGTCGTCCCCGAGGCCACTCAGGCTAGCCTCACGGTCTATCCCGAGGTTCCGTACGGCAACGCCACCCTCGTCCTCCCGGGCTACGTCTGCGACGCTAAGTATCTCAACAACCAAGGCACGGGAGGCCCCGGGTGCCAGAACCCGGTGCTCTCGTGGACCCAGGACGGGGCGTACTACCTCAACTCCACGAACGAACTCGTGTTCTATTCCTTCGTCAACCGAACCGTCTACCCGATCGCCGGTTGGACCCCGCTCTACCAGCGGTTCCCGGCGTACGCGATGATCCCGAACGAGCTGTTCATCACGCAAGACGGCTCGTACCTTTACAGCTGGGGCACGCTTTCCCTCAGCTCGACGGTCATCACCGTTGAGGCCGTGAACGTCACCACGCACCAGTTCTTCTCGTACGATTTTACCGGAGTCACGACCAGCAACGTGCTTGCCAACGGCCAGGTTGAGTTGACCGGCTGGGACGGGAATGACTCCTACGCGGTCCTCATCACCTCGAACGACCACGTCTACGTGCACGACCTCTGGTCGAGCAACCAGACGAGCGTGACGAAGCTCGACTTCTTCGAAGCGAACAACATCTACTGGGAACCCTACTTGAACGGGTTCGTCAACGTCGAGGCCGAGGGCTCCTCGTCCGACATGGTGGAGGAGTGGCAGCTGTCGGGGCCGACGAACTACTCGCTCGTCCGCACGTTTGATGGCCCCTGGGCCGGCGGACGGGTCATCAACGGAGTGAATGGGATCGCGCTCAACCTGACGGACCGGACGCTGAGTTTTGCGCTGGGGGCTGCGGGGGACTCCAATACCGTCGTGGCCAGCCTGAACGCGTCGGGCACGATCACGGGGTTCGCCAAGGTGATCGAGTACCCGGCGGGACTGGTCCAGTTCGGACCCGGAGCGGCGTCCGACCGGTCGTCCCTCCTCGCCTCCGGCCCCGCCCTGCAGGGCTACTACAACGGCCTCTTCAACGCCACGTGGCTGGCCCAGATGACCCCGGGGCACCTCGGGTACGAGACCACGAACCTCACGGGCGCCTACGAGTACGGAGGCACCCCGGCCTCCTACGCCTGGTCCCAGTGGTCCCAGGAAGGCCAGTTCTACAACGCCTCCTACCTCATTGCCCCCAACAGTTACGCGTGCGACACGCAGTTCCTCGACGCGTGCACGGTCAACGGGAGCGGGGGCGCGCTCCTCGGCACGATCTGGTGGTACTGGCAGACGGGAGCTCCTGAGTTCCCGTTCCCGGCAAGCGCTCCGATGGCCGACGATGCCTCCCCCGCCCCCACCCCCGTGACGGTCTCGGACGTGACGCCGACCTCGGTCGCCCTCAACTGGTCCGTCGCAGGGTCGGACGGGATCGTTTACTACTCGGTCGGCTGGGGGACGAGTCCGACCTATGGCCAGTCCGTCTGGCTCCCTGCGGGAACTGACGCGTACACGATCACCGGACTTCCCACGGGGACCCGGGTCTACTTCGCGGTGGAGGCGTGGAACCTGCACTTCCACGGAGCGAGTGGAGGGGTCGCATCGACGATTACCCTCGGGCCGCCCGCTCCCACCGGTCTCACGCTCACCTCCGCCAACTCCTCGAGCACCGGTTGGTTGTGGACCCAATCCACTGGGAGCGACATCCTGAACGACACGCTCTACTTGTTCGAGGGCGGGTCCTGCGGTGGTGTCCCCCGCGTGCTGTCCACCGGAGGACCAGCGACCAGCGAAACGGTCGGGAATCTCTCCCCGCAGACCCTGTACTCCGCCTACGTCACGGCGTGGAATGCCTCCGGCGTAAGCTCGCCGTCGAACTGCGCCGAAGGTTCCACATTACCCGGCGGGGGCGTCGTCACGTTCACCGAAGCCGGACTGCCGACGCACGACTCGTGGTACGTGAACGTGACGAACGGCCCGTCACTGGCCGCCACCGGGGCGGTTCCTGCCCTCGCGATTCCCCTCCTCAACGGCACCTACCAGTTCCTCGCCGCGACCAACGACAAAACCTACGCCCCATCGTACACGCCCGTCTTTTCGGTAAACGGGACCGCCGTCCGGGTCATCATCCAGTTCCGGCCGTACACCCTCCCGGTCGAGTTCTCGGAAGCCGGGCTACCCCCGGGGGCGACCTGGAGCGTCCTGGTCGGCGCCGACCTGCGCACGACGAACACGAGCTCCCTACTGTTCAACGAGACGAACGGGACCTACCCGTACTCGATCACGGACGTGTCGGGATGGCATCAGCGGTCGCTCCCCTATCGAGGGTCGATCGTGGTGGACGGGGCCCCCCTATCCGAGCCCGGTATCGAGTTCACCCAGGTCACCTACACGGTGACGTTCGTCGAGTCGGGTCTCTGGCGAGGGACGAACTGGCCGCTCAGCGTAGATCAAAACGGCTACAACTCGACGACGAGCACAGTCGTGGTGACCTTGCCGAACGGCTCGTTCCCGTTCCGTCTAGGGTCCGTCGGAGGTTACGACGGCGCACCGACCAACGGGACGGTGAAAGTGAACGGAGGCAACGCCACCCAAGCGGTCACCTTCACTCCGATCCCGGTCGGCGGCTCGCCGTGGGTCGTCAGTGGCATGGTGCTCGGGCTCGCCGGCACGGCGATCGCGGTCGTGCTGGCCGGGCGGTGGCGGGATCGCCGGTCGGTCGGAACTATCCGTGAAGCGGCGCCGCCTCGAGGTACCGCGTGACGAGACGGACCGCGAAGGCGGTCGCCCCGACGTTCTGGTACGCCGGCTGATACTTCCGGGTCCGCGGCGACGTCCACGCGGGTCCCACGATGTCCAGGTGGGCCCAGGGGGTCGTCCCGACGAAGGTCTCGAGAAACGCCGCGG
>CAZCNZ010000175.1:0-14620 GCA_964500245.1 uncultured Thermoplasmatales archaeon
AGGACCAGCGTGGTGGCGGTGCTCCTGATCTCCGCATGGCCGAAGCCCTTCTCGCGGCCCTCCCTCTCCAGCAGGCGGCCGAGGACTGAATAGGTCGAGCGACGCGTGGGGGTTGGAAAGCCCCCACGCCTCATGGAGCCCGCCGACTCGGCGGCACAGTCGCCTCCCATCCCGGCCGGTGCGGCACCCTCAGCCTTTTCCGAGCGCGAGCCGTCGAGTCTAGGGAACAGACGTGGACGCGCTCGACTACGCCATCTACCGCTACCTCTCTCCCGACGGACTCATCCGATTCTGGGGAGCGCGACGGCTGGTCGACCCCCTGGTTTCGGCACGCGAGATCGCGGACAAGGTCGGATTGAGCGAAGCCGGGGTTCGCGTTCGGTTGAAGGGTCTCGAACAGCACGGGTATGTCCGAGGACGCGAAACCGGAGTGAACCCCTCGCTCTTCGGGGTCTCCCTCGTCGTCTCGGAGATGCCGGTCCGAGAACCGCACGATGCGGAACGCGTGTTGCGGGAGCTCGCCCTCGTCGACGGCGTCACGTTCGCTCGGGACGTCCTGGACGAGAAGGAGCGGGCGATTCGGGTGTACTACGTGTCGGACACCCCGACGGCGACGGCTCGGAGGACGGCGCTGTTGCGCAAGCTGGCGCCCACCCCTGAAGTGCGGGGCCCGGTTCCGTACTGGATCCCCACCTGCGAGCGAGAACTGACCCGCCTGGATTGGCGGTTACTGGAGGCCTTCCGAGCCCATCCCGAGGCGACTCGGAGCGACCTAGCGAAGACCGTTGGGATCAGCCTCAAGACCGCTGCCACCCGGTTCCGCCGCCTCCTGGACTCGAGAGCGTGCTGGTCGACCCTGAGCAGCACGAGTGAGGAACTCCCTCTCGCCCTGTTCACGGTCGCGGTTCGAGAGGGAGCCGACCCCCTCGCGGTAGCTCGAGCCGTCGCAGGACTTCATCCGGGCTGGATGCCGGTGGCCCCCGACGGGTCCGGGGTTCCGCCCTCGGAAACGTCCGGCGAGGTTGTCGGACTCGTCCCCGCGGAATCCCCCGCGGTGCTGGAGCAGGCCCTTCGGCGCACGCTCTCCGTGGACGGGGTAACCAACGTTCGCCGGACCTTCGCCCTGGGTTCTGCGACCTTCCCGCAATGGTTCGACGATCGCCTTGCGGCCCAGATGAGGACCGTTTCCTAAGCTGGGCGCACCCCATTTCTCCGAATTGAAGGCCGCCGCGGCCGGGAATCTTCGGACTGGAGGACGCCCAACTAACGCTTTGAGACCATTTGACTAGCCATCGGTCTGCTCCCTTCGGAGGAATCCCCGTGACGGATAGTGGTCCGGGCAAGAGTGCTGGTTCTGTCACCCTCGGAGACCGGACGGTGCATCGCATCGGGCTCGGAACGAACCGAGTCACCAACACGCCCGCCGTACGGGAAATCCTTCGTCGCGCCGTCGACCTCGGCGTCGATCTCGTTGACACGGCCGATGTCTATCAGCACGGCTCGAGCGAGGAGACCATAGGAGAAGCGCTTCCTCCGACGACTGCCGATGTCGTGGTCGCCACGAAGGGCGGTCTGATCCGGACGGAGCAGGGATATGCGCCGGACGGACGCCCGGAGCATCTATCCCATGCGTTCGAGGAGAGCCTGCGCCGACTCCGTCGGGATCGGGTCGACCTCTACTACCTGCATCGGGTCGACCCTCGAGTGCCGATCGAGGAGAGTCTGGGCACGCTCCGAGACCTCCAGAAGCAGGGCCGGATCCGGCACATCGGCGTCTCCAACGTCACAGTTCCCGAGCTCGAACGGGCACGACGAGTGGTCACGGTGGTCGCGGTCCAGAACCGATTCAACGTCTTCGAACGAGAGCACGAGGAGGTCCTTCGGTACTGCGAAGTGCACTCGATCCCCTTCGTCCCGTGGTTTCCGTTGTTTCGCGGAAAGTTGGAGCAATCAAAGCCCCTGAACCTGGTGGCCCAGAAACGAGGAGTGACGCCGCATCAAGTGGCGCTCGCCTGGTTGCTCCGAAGGTCTTCCGTGATGCTACCGATCCCGGGCACTCTCTCGGAAAGGCACCTGGAAGAGAACCTCGCGGCCGCGGACCTGGCTTTGGACGAGGACGAAGCCCGATCGCTGGATGCGTGTTCGCTCCCGCCCGGGGACCGCGCGGAGTAGGACGGCAGAGCGGCGACCGACGGAAAGTCGGTATATCGGTGAACGGCCGTCCGGCCGGGGATGGGATGACGGAGCGCACAGGGCCGGTACTGGTGACCGGTGCCAGTTCTGGAATCGGCCGAGCGATCACGGAGCATCTTTCCGCCGCGGGCCACGCGGTCTTCGCCACGGCGCGCAAGAAATCCGATCTCGAGCGGCTCGCCGAACTCCCTTTGGTAACCCCCATTCGACTGGACGTCACTCGGCAAGCCGACGTCGAGAACGCCCTCCGAACCATACGGGCCTCGCGGCGGGGATTGTACGGGTTGGTCAACAACGCCGGCGTCGGGCAGCTCTCACCATTGGTGGAGACCTCGCTCGAGGAAGTGCACCGGGTGCTGGACGTCAACCTTTACGGGCTGCATCGGATGGTTCGGGCGTGCTTTTCCGAACTCGCACGGTCTCGCGGGCGGATCGTGAACATCAGTTCGATCAACGGGATCTCTCCGTTCCATTTCTCCGGGGCCTACTGTGCCAGCAAGTTCGCCGTCGAAGCGTATTCGGACGTCCTCCGCGACGAGCTCGCCCGTTTTCACATCCGGGTGATCCTCGTCGAGCCCGGGGCCTTCCGAAGCAACATCACGTCCAATCTCGTGGCTCGGAAAGGCACCGGGACCGCCGCATGGTTTGGGCGATCGCCGGAGTGGGGTCCAGAGCGGAGGCGCTGGAAGAGGGTCGTCGAGACGCCGGAGGAGTCCCGTCGGTCCCGGTATCCTGAACCTCGGCCCGTCGCCGAAGCGGTGGCCGACGCGCTATTCTCCCGGTCGCCGAGACCGCGCTATCTTGTCGGAGCAAGCCAGGGAGAGGTCGACTGGACCATCGGACACGTCCTGAGCCTCCTCCACCAGTTGAACCAAGGTCACGAGCATTCGGTGTCAACGGACGAGCTCGCGGATCGACTCCGCAGAGCCTTGGGCTGAATCTTCCGCTCTTCGGTGTCGCGGCGCCGCAAGGCCGCGGGCCGGACCCTTTAGCCGGTTTTCAACAGGTCCGCGAACTTCGTCATCTCCCCGACAACGTCGGGGACGGACGCCGCTGGGGCGACCGCGGCCACGAGGAGCGCGTGGGCTCCGGACGCCACGATCACCGTCTTCGATTCGTCTCCCTCGATAAGGATGCGCTCGGGAGAGCCGTGGCCCAGCTCCGCGCTGGCGGTCACGGAGGCACCGAGGATCGTGGCGCACATGACCGAAAAGGTCTCGGCATAGGCGCCCGCCGGCAGATCGGCATAGGCGACGAGGCCGTCCCGACCGACGAGGGCAACACCGATGGCATCAATTCGATGTTTCAGGTCCGTGAGCAGTGTTCCGACGTTCTCCGTCGCCATCATGGACTCGACTCCTTCTCGGCCGGCCTCGGAACGAAGGCGACGTGCGGACGACCGGCCACGGTGTCCTCGGTCACAACGAAGCCCGAGAACGACGGTCGCACGCCTCGAACGATTAACCCCACCTCATCGCGATGCAGGGCGAACTCCGCGTCGGCCATCCGGCGCACCCCCGCCGCCGACCCAAGACCCGGCCCGAGCAACCCGATGACGAGGTTCTTCATGTGACGAGCTCGTTTCACCCCGTAGAACCACATCTTGAGCGCTTTCTCCGGACCCATGAGCGTGTCGAACACCTCGAACGCGTGAAGTTCGATGAACGGGTGGGCCCGGCTCCCTTGGACCTGCTTCTCGGCCGCCACCACTTTCGCGATGGCGGCCTTTTTCTGGATGGGGTTCGCTTCGGCATCGGCGAGGTTGACCACGTACGACAATCCATGGTCCTCCCCGATGTAGTCGATCACCCGGACTCGAGTATCGAACCGACGTCGGGTGGCAAATCGGGTGAGCCTCGCGCGGAAATCGTGGGGAGAATCTCGAGAAGGCAGCACCGCGAGGATCCCCCGCGACTGGTAGAGGAAGTTCAGGTACGTGGGGAAGAGGAGCAGGTCGAGGTCTTCCAGTCCCACCGATTCGTCGAGGGTGAAGAGCGCCAGGCTGCCGCGTTTGAAGCCCCCTCCGAGCAACCGGTCAAAGTCCGGGATGCCGGAAGAGTACCGTCCGTCCGGGTCGTTCACCGGTTTCCAACCGACCGACGTGTCGGGTGTCTTCGGGCGCGCGCGCATGTACGAGCGATGGGAGGAGGAGGTTCTTAGAACCGTGCCTTCCGAACGGTCAATTCTCTGACGGTAGCGGGGGCCCGTTTTGGGGTAGCGCGCGTGCAGGAATCGGTCCACTCCGGGCTCGCACCGGTCGCGAAGCGCCGAGTTCCGGTTTCGGAGTTTCGTGCCTCTCCAACAGAATTCTGTGGGATCACCCAAGACGATCGAGGCGCGCCCCCTACCCGGACAGGCGAAGCCGGGGACATTCACAACATCCCGTGATTCGCAGCGTTGGGAGCTCAGATGACCCGGATCGTTCCCGTCATGAAACCGGGAACACCCATCGGGGGCGTGTTGTACGGGTCCGTGCCGGTACCGCATGGGACGACGCAGAGCCAGACGAACTCGCCGGTGCGGGTGATGTCCACCGTGAACTGCGTGGTGTTTCCTCCGGGGCTGTAGACCGCGAGGTTGAGGTCCGGAACGTTGAACGAATGTGCGACGTTGGTGGGCGGGACGACATTGTAGACCGAACCGTTCACCCTCTCCACCCCGCCGACGGTTCCCGTCACGGAACACGGGCAGCCGTCCCAGTACATCGGCGAGTCGTTGTCGACGATGGTGACGACGATCGTTCCCGGCTGGATCGTAAAGTTGGCGGGCGAGTACTGCGGCCACCCGTTGTTCGGGTCGATGTTGACGCTCAGGTTCACGTACTGCACCGGCCCGGAAACCAGCGGGGGTCCCGAGGAGGCGGGCTGGAGCGGGAACGCCACGATCAGACCGACACCGATCGCGAGCGAGACGAGCGTCCCGGCGATAAAGTAGGTGAACAGGGCACGCGTCGAGAGCGCTCCGGTCCACCCGGTCGGCACGGCCGGTTTGGTCGGGGCCGGACGGCGGGCAAGGTAGCGCGCCCACTCGGTGCGGATCCATGCGTCGAGCGACAGCGATTGGCCGGCTCCGCCCACGAGCAGGACCGCCGAGATCAGGATGTACAGCGGATGCTCGCCGACATCGGTTCCTCCGGGGAACACGAAGATCGTGCCGACTTGGATGGCGAACAAGACGGCCGAGAAGAAGCTCCCCACGAAGCAGGCGACCCTCGTGGTGAGCCCGAGCGTGAAGGCGAAAGCGAGGTACCCGGTCACGACGGCGATCACCCACGAGAAGAACAGAGGGTGGGACGCGACGTAATCCGGGAACCCCGGACCCCCAAAGCTCACCGGGGCGAACGAGCGCGCGATGCTCGAAAACTGGCCCCAGTAATCGTTCGGGGGATACACCACGAAGAAGAAGTTCGCGAACCAGACGAGCCCGAGGCCGATCCGCAGGACCTCGATCATCCGGCTCTTGTGGTGGATCGTCGCCTCCGGGTCGGAAGCAATCCCCTCGTGAGCATCCTTCGGAGCGGAGTTCGCGGACATCGGGCCCCGTGTTAGGGGCTCGCAGGGGTCTCGGGTTATGAACGCCTCGTCAACCGGCGTTCACACCAGCACCCATCGGCCGACGGGGCCCGGCCGCGACGGCCCCGTTCAACGGACGTACGTGAGCCAGGACTCGTACTCCGGAAGGCGTCCGTGGATGGCGGCTTCGTAGCGCGTCCGAAGCCGCTTCGTGATCGGATAGTTCCCGCTGCCGATCGGCCGGCCGTCGACCTCCCGGATCGGCATCACGCCCGCCGCCGTGCCGGAGTAGAACAACTCGTCCGAGGTGAACAGCTCCTCGCGCGTGAAGTCCGTCCGCTGGAAGGCGAGGTGTTCGTCCTTGAGGAACCGGATCACCGTGTCACGGGTGATGCCGCGCAGGATCCCCGAGCTCGCCGGCGGCGTGCTCACTACGTCCTTCATCACGCGGAAGATGTTCTCACCGGGTCCCTCGGCAACGACCCCCATGCTGTTGAGGAGGATCGCCTCGTCGTATCCGGCCGAGGTCGCCTCCATCTTCGCGAGCGCACTGTTCGCGTAGTTGGCGGCGCACTTCGCCTGCGGCGGGAGCGACCGGGAATCGATTCGGGTCCAGCTCGACACCGTCGCCCGGATCCCCTTCTCCGCGCCGGCCTCGCCGAGGTAAGCGCCCCACTCGAAGTTTGCGACCACGACCTGGAGCGGGCTCTTCGTGGGGTCGAGGCCCATCTCCCCGTACCCCGAGAACGCGATCGGCCGGAGGTAGGTCGTGGGAACTCCGTTCGCTCGCACGACGTCGATGCACGCCTGGTCGATCTCGGCGCGCGTGTAGGGGACCTTCATCCGGTAAACCTTGGCGCTGTTCAGGAACCGCTCGTTGTGCTCGGATAATCGGAAAATCGCCGGTCCCTTCGGGGTCTCGTGACACCGGATTCCCTCGAAAACCGCGTACCCGTAGTGCAATCCGTGGGTGAGAACGTGGACCTTGGCATCGTCCCAGTCCACGAGGCGACCGTCCATCCAGATCTTCTTGAGCGGGCGGATTCCAACCATGGAAAAACCGAGACGTGGAGCCGAATTTAACTCCGCGTCAACCCGGGCCCACCTGCCCTTCATCAACTATCATTCGGCTAGAGCGACTGCGGTCGTTCATGATTGAAATTCGTTTCCACGGTCGAGGTGGACAGGGCGCGGTTCTCGCATCCGAGATCCTCGCTCAGGCCGCCTTCTTGGACGGGAAAGTCCCGCAATCTTTCCCGTTCTTTGGCGTGGAGCGCCGCGGCGCTCCGGTGACCGCGTACGCCCGGATCGACGACAAGCCGATGAGCGTCCGCACGTCGATCACCCAGCCCGACATCGTGGTCGTGCTCGACTCGGGGCTCTTGAAGACCCAGCCGGTCGCCGCGGGGCTTCGTCCCGGCGGTCTCGTGCTCGTCAATTCACGCCGGCCTCCGTCGGAGATCTCGGCCCCCCCGGGAGCGCGCCGGGCGACGGTCGACGCTTCCCGAATCGCCCTCGCCCACGGTCTCGGTTCCGCGACGATGCCCGTCGTCAACACGGTCATCCTGGGTGCCCTCGCGCGGGCGAGCGGCGTCGTTTCGCTCGACTCGGTGTCGGCCGCGATCGAGAAGTACGCTCCCGCGAGGCCGGCGCAGAACCGGGACGCGGCGATCGAGGGGTACGGCGCGGTCCGGACCGTCGAGCCGACGACCGGTCCCGTCCCATCCCGTCCCACCGCCCCGAAGCCCCTTCCTCCGCTTCCCGAAGGGCCGATCGCCTCCACGCCCACGACCGTCATCCACACCTCCTCCTGGCGCACGTTGACGCCCCGCATCCACCTCGAGCACTGCACGAAGTGCAACTTCTGCTGGAAGTTCTGCCCCGACGACGCCATCGGGTTCGACGAGAAGGGGTTCCCCGTGATCCGACTCGATTACTGCAAGGGCTGCGGGATCTGCGCCGAGGAATGCCCGCCGAAGACGATCGAGATGATCGCGGAGGAATGACGAGGGTTCCATGGCGAAGATGGTCCTCTCCGGGAACTCCGCCCAGGCCCACGCCGCTCGTCTTGCCCGGGTCCAGGTCGTCTCGGCGTATCCGATCACGCCCCAAACGTCGATCGTCGAGAAGGTCGCGGACTTCGTGGCGACCGGGGCCCTCAAGGCGCAGTACGTCCAGGTCGAGTCGGAGCACAGCGCGCTTCAGGTCGTCGTCAGCGCCTCGGGCCTCGGCGCCCGCACCTACACCGCCACCTCGAGCCACGGCCTCCTCCTCATGCACGAGCTCGTGCACTGGGCGTCCGGCGCGCGCGACCCGATCGTGATGGGCGTCATCAATCGGGCGGTTGGCCCACCGTGGAACATCGGCGCCGACCACACCGACTCGATGAGCCAGAGGGACACCGGCTGGATCCAGTTCTACTGCGAGAGCAACCAGGAGGTCATGGACACCGTCCTGCAGGCGTTCCGTCTCGCGGAGCACCCGCACGTCCGGCTGCCCACCATGGTGATGGAGGACGCCTTCTACCTCTCGCACACCCTCGAACCCGTCGAGGTCCCGGAGCAGGAGGTCGTCGACCAGTTCCTGCCCCCGCGCGACCCCCATGCGATCCTCGTCCCCGGGACCGCGAGCCGGCTCGGCTCGTTCACCGGTCCGGACCGGTACGTCGACTTCCGTTGGGAAGTGGCCCAGGCGATGGAACGCGTGCCGGCGACGTACTCGATGGTCGAGGAAGAGTACCGTCGGGCGACGGGCCGCTACCACGGGGGCCCGGCCCCCACGTACCGGACGGAGGACGCGGACGCCGTTCTCATCACGATGGGAACCGCGACCACGACCGCCCGGACCGTGGTGGACGAGATGCGGGCCGCCGGAAAGAAGGTCGGGCTCGCGAAGCTCCGGATGTTCCGCCCGTTCCCGAACGAGGAGATCCGGGCCCTTGCCGCGGCGGTCGACCGTCTTGGAGTCGCCGACCGGTCGTACACGTTCGGCCCGATGGGCGCCGCCGGCACGGAAGTGTGCGCCGCGCTCTACCCGTCCTCCCATCGTCCGGCCGTCACCGGCTTCTACGCCGGCATCGGTGGCCGCGACGTGACGCCTCACGTGGTCCGACGCATGTACGAGACGCTCCTCTCCGGAAAGACACCCGAGGTCCACTGGGCGGACATCGAGGAGGAGGTGGCGGTCGATGGCTAAACTCACGATACCGGCGCAGGAACTGATGTTCAGCGGGCACTCCGCGTGCCCGGGCTGCGGGGCGGCCCTCTCGATGCGGCTGCTCCTCAAGGGACTCGGTCCGCGCACCGTCGTGTCGGTTCCGGCGTGCTGCTGGACGGTCATCGCGACGCCGTACCCCACCACCGCACTCGGGGTCGCCATGATGGACAACCCGATCGAGGCGACGGGCGCGTCGATTTCGGGAATCCGGGCGGCGCTCGATGCGATGGGCCAGAAGGACGTGACCGTCGTGGGGTTCGCCGGCGACGGCGGGACCGCGGACATCGGGATCCAGGCGTTGAGCGGGATGCTCGAACGCGGGACGAACGCGATCTACGTCATGTACGACAACGAGGCGTACATGAACACCGGCGTGCAGCGGAGCGGCGAAACCCCGCTCGGAGCGTGGACGACCACCACCCCCGTCACGGGCCACGAGCGCGGCAAGATCGAGGGAAAGAAGGACATGATGGCCATCGTCCTCGCCCACCACCCGACGTACGCGGCCACGCTCAACCCGAGCTTCCCCGAGGACTTCGAGCGGAAGGTCGAGAAGGCAAAGGGGCTCACCGGCCCGCGGTTCTTCCACATCTTCGCCCCGTGCGCGCCGGGCTGGCGATTCGACTCGCAGAAGACCATCGCCATCGGGCGCCTCGCGACCGACACGGGCGTGTTCCCGCTCTACGAGGTGGAGAACGGGCGCTGTCACATCACCCGAAAGGCCGGCACGCTGAAGCCGGTCGAGGAGTACCTGCGGGCCCAGGGCCGGTTCCGGCACCTTACGCCCGAGAACATCCGGGCCGTGAGCGAACAGGTGAAGGAGAGCTGGGAGCGGCTGCTCGCCTTCGAGCGAGAATCGCTGACGACCGCGCCGCCGCCGAAATCCCCCGCCAGCCCTGCGCCCGTGGCCAGCGCCTAAATAGGCCATCCTCCTCGGTTCCGCCGCAGCGGGGTAGGGTAGTCAGGAAAGCGGCCGGCGGCGCCGACCGTCCTGAAATCCCGACGGGCTCATAACCCGTAGATCCATGGTTCAAATCCATGCCCCGCTATCCTGTCTCGGGGCGGGGCCATCGAACCCGCGTAGTGTCGATTTCCTGATGACAGTCTCAGCGACACTGCTCCCGAGTTTGCGGAAAGGTAGCCCCCTCCGTGCGAGTCTCCTAGCGTGGAGAAGGGTCGGGCAAGACGAGGATGGGGGTTCCCGACCGGAACTTTGTGCTTTTCGCCCGGCCGGGCGGTTGCCTCGCTCGGAATCAGGCGAGCCGTCTTCGTCCTTATGCGGAACCGTTCCGGCCATCCCACGTTCGAGGAATCAAGCTGGAGCGGCAGCGGTGGTGAGAGTTGGGAAGAGTCGCCAGTGTCTTGAGCGACCATCGCACTATCCGGAGGATGACGTACGAGCTTACCGCGATTTGTGACGCATGCGGCAGGCGCGTCACGTTTCGGGTGGACTCCTTCAGTAAGAAGTTCGTCGGCCGACCGCTGCCGAAAGGCTGGACTCATGTCCACCACGGTGGCCAGCGTGGGATTGTCACTCCTGAGATCGGGATTGCATGTTCGCGCGCATGCCTTGCCAAGGCGCGGAAGGCCCTCATCGCGAGCCCTTCCGGGGAACGCGCGACCTAACCCTAACCCTTTAGTGGCAGTTCACGCCCGCGCGCTCATTCATCAGCGGTTGCGGGAAGGAGGCGACCTGAGAAGTGTCGAGGGATTCCGTCGGAATCGAGGGACATGTCGGGGAGAATGCACCCCTTTGGCGCGAGCCCCGCCAGCTAAGGACAGCACTACCGAATGTGCCGCCGTGGCCCCCCTCGTCTGAGGGGCGGCTGCGCCATCCTCGTGTCATGGATTTGAACTAATCGAGAAACCCATGCCCCGCTATCCTGTCCCGGGGCGGGGCCATCGAACCCGAGTAGAGCCACCGTCCTCCTAACGGTTCGATTCGCGCTTCGCCCGGTTCTGCAGAAGGGTACCCGCCATGCGAATCTCCCCAGGGGGGAGAGGGTCGGGCACGAACGCGATGGGCATTCCTTCCGTAATGCGATTCAATCGAGGGGCGCGCCCCAGGGTTCTCGATGTCACACCAAGCGGCCGAGCAGGGAGAGAAGTCCGTCGGCAAAGGTACTGGCCCAGCAGACGTAGTCGTGACCCCCATCGAACTCCGCGTAGGTGACCGGGTACCCTTTCGCGACGAGGACGTCCCTCATATGCCGGACCCCGGCGAGCTGGGACACTCCGCCCCACTCGGGAATGGCCGTGGTCTCGAGCTTCCCGGTGTCGAGATAGAAACGGAGAGGGAGCTTCGGCGAGCGGGCGTACAGGTCCATGAGCGAGGTCCGACGGCCGCGCGCGTCCGCGCAAGGCCACGGAAAGCTCCCGGATTGGGCCAGGACGTTGCCGAAGAGCCGGGGGTATCGGAGCGCGGCGTACGCGGCCGTGAGGCCGCCGAGGCTCGAACCGGCCAGCACTACCTTCCTTGCATCGACCGACAGGCGGTACTTCCGAACGAGCCACGGGACGAGCTCTCGCCCGAGAAACTCGACGAACCGAGGATTGCCACCCAGTTCCGGGAACCTGGCGTGCGGTCCGTTCCCGACCAGCGCGACCACCGTGGGACCTAGCCGGCCGGCGCGCACCAGGTTCTCGACGATCGTGGGGACGGGAATCGCCTGACGATAGAGGAGGCCGTCGAAAACGACCAGCAGATGGTACCGCCGGCGGCTGGGGTCGAACTCTGCCGGCAGGTTGACCCAGACCGAGCGCTCGCCGGGCAGGAACCGGCTGGAGAGTCGGTGGTGCTCCTCGTGATAGGTGGGGGAAGGTGGGGTCCGAAGCCAGCGCTGAGCGGCCGCGCCGGGAAGTTCGATCACCGAGAGGGTATCGAGCGTGTCGGGGTCGTCCGGACTCTTGGGAAGAACGAACCGACGAGCGTTGAGAGGGTCAGGGCGAAGGGACTGCATGTACCGACCCAGTTCCCGATCGTCGGCGTCCCATCCGGGGAAGGGCCGGGGAGAGAACCGGTAACAGGCGCGCACGCTTCGCGAGAGCTGAAGCGAGCGGTACCAAACTCCGGCTCGGGGGATCAACCGCATCGCGGCCCCCTCGCGGGTCGATTCCGCCGCGGTCGTGAAGACCGATGCCGCGCGGCCAGCGTGGGCGGGCCGCCAGACGAATGTCACCAGAACGTCGTCGCGGTTCCCCGGAATCGCTTCGATAAGGGGGACCCCGTTGCGCACGAGGGCGCTCCAAGCACGGGCGATGGCCCGCTCTTTTCCGTGGACACAGGCACGAGAGAAGCTATTGATTCGAGAACTCTCTAGGGGTGGCGCGGTCATTCGATGACGTCTCCGGTCCGAGTTTGACCGCGGACGCTCAGTTCACCGGCTCCAGGCACCGGCCCGAGTTCGCTGCCTTCCCGGATGATTCGGGGGGCCCGCTGCCTCAGGACTTGCTCTTCGCGCGGCGTCGGGTCGCCTTCTTGCCACCTTCGGCGGGAGTCGCCTCTGGCGGTGAAGCCGGGGTCGCCTCGGTCGGAGCCGACGGGCCCTCGGCGGGCGGAGCCGCCTCGGGTGCCGGTTCGGAGGGAAGAGCCTCGGGGGGTGGCGGAGGAGGAGAGGCGAGCGGCGGAGGGGGCGGGGGCTCCGAGGGCGGTGCAGGCGGCGGCGGAGGAGCCGCCGGTGCGACGGGGGCCGGCGGAGGAGCCGTCACGTAAGGAGCCGCCGCCGCGTGGTGCGCCGCGGGTCGTGGGGTGATCGGGGTGAACTCCCCGGGTTTCCACGTGTGGGGCATGCGCAGGATCGAAGGGTCCTTCAGAAACAGGTCCGCGTGGCCGCAGGCCCGACAGATCCGGGTTCCCAGCGAGAGTTCCCCCCGGGAGCGCAGGGAGAGCGACCCACCCCCGAGGCCACCGGTCTTGAGGTCGTTCGCCCACACGAAGTCGGAAGCGCCGCAGTTACTGCACACAGGGGCCAAGGGAGTCACCCTAGGGTCGGGCGCAGGCGGGTCGTGCATAAAAGAGGTTACGGAACCGAGGGAGACGCGGGAACCGCCCTCGAACCCCGACGCGCCGGAACCTCCAAGTATCCTTCCGCCCGTTCGCGGAACGTATGCCGTCCCCGCGGTTTGCCCGCATCACCGTCGCCATCGACGGTTCCCCCAACTCGGACGACGCGCTCGCCGAGGCGATCGACCTCGCAGGCCAGTACGGAAGCGAGCTCACGGTCCTCACGGTCGCGCCGCTCACTCCGATCTACATGCCGGCCGCCAACTCGTACATGGCGACCAGTCCGATCTCACAGACCGACACGACTCGGTATCAGGCGCTCATCGAAGGGGCCGTGAAGCAGGCACAGCAGGCGGGAGTGGCCTCCGTCACGGGGGTCTGCCAGGAGGGCGTGGTCGTCGACGAGATCCTCGCCTTCCTCGAGACGCATCCGACGGACCTCGTCGTGGTGGGTTCCCGGGGGATGTCGGCGGCGAAGCGTCTCCTGATCGGTAGTATCTCCTCTGCCCTTGTCGCCCACGCACCGTGTCCGGTGCTGGTCGTGCGAAGCCGGCCGACTACGAAGCCCGCTGAGTGACGATAAGCCGAGTCGGCACGGGAAGCTTGTGGGACGCTTTTCGGAGCGCTTCCTTCGCCACGTCGAGGTGCGCCTCGGTCGTGTAGACCGTCAGAAGCTCGGTGCCGATCGACGCGCGCACCGCGTGCCCCACCGGCTTTCCGAACGCCGCGCGCATCCCGTCGGAGATACGGTCAGCGCCCGCCCCCATCGCCATCTTGTGCTCTCGAAGGATCTGATGGGGGAAGCAACGGACCTTCAGGTGGAACTCGTTCGGTGCGGATTTCTCGAGGACCCGGACCGCGCTCACGCGCGCGGCCTCGAGCGCGATGTCGCGGACCTGAGCGGCCTCCTCCGTGCCGAGCGTCAGACTGTAGGGAAACTCGGCCCGAAGGTTGCCGGTATCGAACTGCGTGACCCGGCACGTCGGAATCCCGCCCATGTACTCCTGGCGGGTGTACACCTGCCCCTCGACCTTTCGGTACATGCGGGCGGGCTTGCGCGTCATGGGCGCCGCCGAGACAGGCTACCCACTAAAAGGCTTGCGGAGAGGAACCTACGCCGACCGGGCGGGCTGCAATCGGGCTCCCCCGGCCGCGGCCCGGATCTCGACCGTCGGGATCCCCTCAGCTCGCAACCACGCGAGGCACTTCTCTCGAGCCGGCAGCGACCGGGGCGAGGCGAAGAAGCTCTCCCCGAACATCGCTTGGGCTGCCCACGCCCCCCTCCGTCGCAGCGCCCGCACGGCCCGGGCAACCGCGGATGACGAAAGGCCCGCCCGGTCGGTGAACCGCTCGCTCAGCCGGAAGAATCGGTCCTGGCTCGGGTCCCCGACCAATCCCTCCCAGCCCCTCGAGGCCCGCACGATGCGACGTAGGGCGGTGGGGTTGCCCAGCACCGAGGGCGACGGAATCGGTCGACCCACGACGCCGACAAGCAACGCGGAACGGAACGGGCGATGCAGAATGCGCCCGGCGGGAGGGATCCCCGGACGCTCTCGAACCTCGAGCCCCCCACCAAGAATCGCCGATACTCCTCCCAGACCTCCGCCGCCGAAGAGGTCCGCCAGATGGGCGACCTCTATCGCGTCGGCCCGCGGCCGACCCGCGAGCCTGCCGACCGCGAGCGCGGTCGCGAGGG
>CAZCNZ010000176.1:0-4846 GCA_964500245.1 uncultured Thermoplasmatales archaeon
CGGTCCCGACGTTCTCCGTGAGCGCCCGGAGCCGCGGCACCCACGCGGAGATCTCGGCCGCGGAGTACGTGTAGTCGTACCAGAGCGGGCTCCCGTGCCCGTGCCAGCGGATGTAGGCGAACGGCGCGGTGACCTCGAGCGCGACCGGGAGGTGCGGGCCGTCCACGGTCACGTAGGCGAGGCCGAACTCCCGCAAAAGCGCGACCGATTCCGGTGCGAGCCAGGAGCGTTCGCGGAACTCCACAGCGACCGGCAGGTCCCGCGGGAGCGTCTCGTAGAAGCGCCGGACGGTCGTCGGCTCAAACGGGAGGGACGGGGGCAGCTGCAAGAGCGCCGCCGCGAATTTGCCGGCATCGCGGATCGGTTTCAAGACGGCGAGGAAGTGGGCGAGCTCCTCCTCGGTCCGCACGAGTCGGAGGTCGTGGGTGATCGTCTGGGGAAACTTCGCCGCGAACCGAAAGCCCGCCGGCGTCCGCTTGACCCACGACGCGGCGACCGAGGGCGGGGGCAGGCGATAGAACGTCGAATTCACCTCGACAATGGGGAAGAGACCCGCGTAGTAGCGGAGCTTATCGCTCGCTCCGCGGGGTGGATAGACACGGCCCATCCACTCCGGGTAATCCCATCCGCTCGTCCCCAGGAGGATGTCGGTCATCCCCGTTCGTCCAATCCGGAACGCCGTCCGGCCCGGTAAAGATTGCGCTCGAGGGGAATCGGGTCGTTTGGAGGGGGGAAGGGGGGTGAAAGACCTCGCCGACGGCATCCGGCCCGGCGGCGGGGAAATCCTAATAGGCCGTCTCGCCCGAGCGGGCGGAGAGGCGACCGATGGTCCAGGTCGACATCGACATCGCCAAGTGTACCGGCTGTTCTCACTGCAAGGACGTCTGCCCGGTCAACGTCTTTGACCTCCGACCCCGCGACCAGGTGCCGGACGTCGTCGACGACCCGGCGGTCGGGGCGAAGTTCTAGTTCCGGGGCGAAAAGTCGCTTGCGGTGAACGGACCGGAGTGCATCGTCTGCGAGGCGTGCCTCTTCGAGTGCGAGGGCGAGTGCATCCTGATCACCGACGACGAGAACCACGTCCACTTCTCGGTCTACAAGTGACCTCTTCCTCGACGTCCATCCCCGCCCGCTTCTTCGGTTCCCGGAACGAACTCCGGGCCTGGTTCGAGCGGTACCACGCGGACGCCATCGACTTGTGGGTCGGCTTCTTCAAGGCCCACACCCGCCGCGGTGGGGTCGTCTACCCCGAAGCGGTCGACGAAGCGCTCTGTTTCGGATGGATCGACACGACGGTCCGTAGGATTGACGACGACCGATATGCCAACCGATTCACTCCGCGACGGCCGGGGAGCTCCTGGAGCACGGCCAACCGCCGCCGATTCGCCGAGCTCGAGAAGGCGGGACTGGTCCACGACGCCGGGCGCCGTGCGTTCGAGGCCCGACCGAAGCGGGGTCGCCCCGAGTACGTGAGCGGGCGGACATTCCGGCTCGCTCCTACCTTTCTCGCCCGTCTCCACGATGTTCCCGCTGCCCTCCAGTTCTTCCGGTCCCGAAACCGGGGCTACCGTAACCGCGCCGCGTTCTGGGTGATGAGCGCCGCGCGTCCCGAGACTCGGGAGCGTCGGTTCGCGGCCCTCCTCAGCGCTTCCCGCGTCAGCACGATCCCTTCCGCGCTCCTGTTGCCCGGTGAGCTTGCGCCCCGACCGGCCCGCGCTCTGGCGGGCTCCGACCGTCGGGTCCGGTCGCTCCGCCCGCGCCACCGTCAGAGCGCCCGCGGGAGCCGTTAAATACGCCGGGGCCCCGCCGACGCTACCGTGCCCGAGACGCCGAAGGAGAGTGGGCGCACAATCGTGGTGGGGGAGCGGGAGCTCGCGATTGGCTTCCGGCTGATCGGCCTCAAGGACGTTGTCGAGGTGACCCCCGAGAACTCCGTCGCTGAGTTCGAGCGCGCGATGGCCGGCGGCTACACGCTCGTCATCGCTACGCAGTCGATCCGTGCCCGCCTTTCGGAAACCCAGCGGGCGACCGCCGATGCGTCCCTGAGCCCCCTCGTGGTCTTCGTCCCGACTCCGTCCGGCGAGTACGACGTCGAGAGCGTCGAGGCGCTGGCGAAGCGCGTGCTGGGCGTCACGCTCTCGGTCACGAGCTGACGAACCATCGAGTGGTCAATCGAGCAAGGGGGAGAACATGGCAGCATTCGTAGCGCGGGTGTCCGGTCCGGTCGTCATCGCGGAGGGGCTGGTCGACGCGAAGATGTACGATGTCGTTCGGGTGGGCTCGCTCGGGCTTGTCGGCGAGATTATCCGGCTCGTCGAGGGGACGGCGACCGTCCAGGTATACGAGGACACCACGGGGATCCGACCGGGCGACCCGGTCGAGAGCACGGGACAGGCGCTCAGCGTCGAGCTCGGCCCCGGGCTCCTCAAGTCCATCTACGATGGTGTGCAGCGCCCCCTCGACGTCGTCCAGAAGTCCGTGGGTGACTTCATCACCCGCGGCACTTCGGCGACCCCGCTCGACGAGAAGGCGGTCTGGGAGTTCACAGCTACCGCGAAGGTCGGCAGCGAGGTGACCCCGGGGACGATCCTCGGAACGGTCCAGGAGACCGCCCTCATCCTGCACAAGATCATGGTCCCACCGGGGGTCCGCGGGACCCTCACCGACCTCAAGAGCGGCTCGTACACCATCCGCGACCGCATTGGCTCGCTCAAGACCGCCTCGGGCACCGTTCCGCTCACCCTGGCCCACAAGTGGGTCGTGCGGATCCCCCGACCGGTCACGCAGAAGCTGCCGCCGGAGATTCCGCTCGTGACCGGGCAACGAGTCATCGACACCTTCTTCGCCGTGGCGAAGGGCGGGACGGCCTGCATCCCCGGACCGTTCGGGAGTGGGAAGTGCCTCGCCGGGGACACACCGGTCGTCCTGGGTAACGGTGCGGTCCAGCGTGTCGAGGAGGTTTACGAGTCGGCTCGCAGGCGGGGAGAAGTCCGTGTCGATGGGGCCGATGAGTGGGTGACGCTCCGGCATCCTATCGAACTCTGGTCGTTGGTCGGAACTAGCCTCGTGCGGAGCCAGTCCCAAATCGCCTACAAGGGAAAGAGCGACTCACTTGTTCGCGTCCGGACTCGCTCGGGAAAGAGCGTCCGGGTGACGCCGGTCCACCACCTCTTCACCTTCGGGCCCGATGGCGGTTTGCGGGAAACTGCAGCTCGCGACCTTAAACCGGGCGACTATCTGGCGTCGGTCCGTCGCCTTCCTCCGAGCGCAGGTCCCGAGCGTTTGACGATACAACTTCCGAAGCTCCTGCGGCGCGGGAAGGCTATTCGAGTCCCTGCGGCCATGACGGAGGACCTCGGAGAGTTCCTCGGACTGTTCGTCGCCGAGGGATATATCCGGGGGGCGGGAACGGTCGTCTTCACGAACTCGGACGAGGCCCTGCTCTCGCGATTCCTGACCCTCGCAAAGAGACTCTTCGGCCTCGACGGAAAGGTCGAACGCCAAGCGACGAAGGTCCCGAACGTGCTTCTCATGAGCGTCTCGTTGGTACGCTTCCTAGACGCGATGGGAACGGGCCGAACATCAGGCGAGAAGCGTATCCCATCGTCGGTGCTCAAATCGGACGAGGACGCTCTGGCCGGCTTTCTCCGGGGGTACTATCTCGGTGACGGCGGAATCTCGGAGGGCGAGATCGAGTTCTGCACGAAGAGCCGGGAGCTGCAGACGGACCTTTCCTACGCGCTCGCTCGATTTGGCATCCTATCGTCGATGGGACGACGCGTGATCAACGGGACTCCGTACTACCGGCTCTTCGTTCGAGGTGTGTTCCAGCTGTCGAAGCTCGCCGACCTTTTCGGTGAGAGCGGGCGGAAGTCGGTGGCTATCCGCGAGTACGTCCTCTCGACGCGCACCTCGTATTCTGCGACCGATGCCGTTCCACTGACTCCGACCGAGATCGACCGTATCTATCGAGCCCGCTTCCACTACGCCGCCCTCCTCGACGACGGCATCGAGATCCACAACTACATCGGAAACGGGGAACGGATGACCGTTCCGACGTTCTATCGGTTCATGAACCCCTACCGGACCCTTGGCTCCCTCGACTCGCTCGAGCCCGCGGCGTCTCGCCTCCGCGACCTGATGGAATGGCTCCACTGCGACGAGGTGGTCGAGGTCGTGGAAGAGCGGGGCCCCTTCGATGTCTACGACTTCTCGGTTCCCGAGTTCGGAAGCAACTTTGTCGGAGGGCACGGCGGAATCCTTCTTCACAACACAGTTACCCAGCAGCAGCTCGCGAAGTGGGCCGACTCCGACATCGTCGTCTACGTCGGATGCGGCGAGCGCGGCAACGAGATGGCCGAGGTGCTCGCGACGTTCCCGAAACTTCAGGACCCAAAGTCCGGCCGTCCGCTCATGGAGCGCACGGTCCTCATCGCGAACACTTCGAACATGCCGGTCGCGGCGCGGGAAGCGAGCGTCTACACCGGCATCACGATCGCGGAGTACTACCGGGACATGGGCTACGACGTCGCCCTGATGGCCGACTCGACCAGCCGATGGGCCGAGGCGATGCGCGAGATCTCCGGGCGCCTCGAGGAGATGCCCGGCGAGGAAGGATACCCCGCCTACCTCGGTCGGCGGATCGCCGAGTTCTACGAGCGGTCCGGCCGCGTCGTCACCATCTCCCCCGAAGGTCGCATGGGTTCCATCACGGTCGTCGGGGCGGTCTCACCCCCGGGTGGAGACACGTCGGAACCCGTGAGCCAGAACACACTCCGGATCGCCCGTGTCTTCTGGGCGCTCGATGCTTCGCTCGCGTCGCGCCGTCATTTCCCGTCCATCAACT